>JAGPHP010000107.1 GCA_018055415.1 Breznakibacter sp.
ATCCAAACGGCATTTGGAACTCAATATCGGTAGCGGCGTTAGCGTAGTGAGCCAATTTATCGTGATCGTGGAAACGATATTTTGCATCGCCCATTCCAAGAGATCTGTGCCACTTCATACGGAACTGCTTCCAATGCTCAAACCACTTCATCTCTTCGCCTGGACGTACAAAAAACTGCATCTCCATCTGTTCGAACTCGCGCATACGGAAGATGAACTGACGTGCCACAATCTCGTTACGAAAGGCTTTACCAATTTGGGCTATACCAAATGGAATTTTCATTCTACCCGTCTTTTGAACGTTAAGGAAGTTTACAAAGATACCTTGAGCCGTTTCGGGACGAAGATAGATTTTGCTAGCTCCATCAGCTGTTGAGCCCATTTCGGTGGAGAACATAAGGTTAAATTGACGAACCTCTGTCCAGTTTTTAGTACCACTAATTGGGCATACAACTTCGTAATCTTCAATGATTTGCTTTAACTCAGCTAAGTTAGAATCGGCTAAAGCAGCTACAAAACGACCATGAATCTCTTTGATCTTTTCAGATGATTCAAGAACACGCATGTTGGTTGACAGGAATTGAGCTTCGTCAAATTCGGCACCAAATTTTGCTTTAGCTTTCTCAACCTCTTTAGCTATTTTTTGCTCATATTTTTGAATCAAATCCTCGATCAAAACATCAGCTCTATATCTCTTTTTTGAATCTTTATTATCAATCAAAGGATCGTTAAAAGCATCTACGTGACCCGATGCTTTCCAAGTTGTTGGGTGCATAAAGATGGCTGAATCTATTCCTACCACATTTTCGTGCAACAGAACCATTGAGTCGTACCAATACTTTTTGATGTTATTTTTGAGCTCCACGCCATTTTGGCCGTAATCGTAAACAGCCCCAAGCCCATCATAAATTTCACTCGATTGAAAAACAAAGCCATACTCTTTACAGTGGCTTACTAACTTTTTAAAAACATCTTCTTGAGCTGCCATATCAACTTATCTTACTAGATTTTATATACAATTTCAAAACGAGCACAAAAATAGGATTTTTTATTTAGTAGATTTACTTCACTATGAATTAATTAGCCGAATATTGGGGATGATAGGAAAAATAGTCAATTTCAATGGCAAAAATTGACTATTTTCGCTACAATAATCGCAAGCTACAGTTGTTTGAATGAATCAGTTTCATCTTTTTAATGAGAAAGCAATCTATTGCAATTGATTCGAAATTGGTGTAAATTTACACCAAAAATAACTCCAATGTCAAGACAAAGCATATCAATTACAAAGCCTAACGACGAGTGGTTAAAAATTCAGATCGAAAAAGAGGAGTATTCGAGTAAAAGTGAGCTCGTTAACGATTTGATAAGACAGGCTCGGAAGCAAAATGCTCAAATTGATTGGATTAGGGCAAAACTCGAAAAAGCTGAAGAGAGCGGTTTTACTAATGACACTAAAGATCAGATTCTGAAACAATCAAAGTCTGCTTTTAATGGCTAATTATCGACTTAGTAATGCTGCCAAAGAGGATTTAATTCGTATTCACCACTTTGGTGTTGAAAGATTTGGAATTACTCAAGCAGATAGATACTTCGACTCTCTTTTTGCCCAGTTTGAGATGATAGCTCAATGGCCATACTCATTTGAATCGGTTGATTATATTAAAGCGGGTTATCGAAGATCTCCTTGTGGCTCAGACACCATTTATTACCGAATTAATGATAACATGGTTGAGATTATGGCAATTGTTGGAATGCAAGATCTAAAACATCTTTACTGACATTATTTTTTTCTCTTTAATTACTTCTATTTCCAACTTTTTTGCGAGCCACACGAATGAAGTTATTTCCAAATAACAAAATCCATCTTATTCTTCTTCTCCTCTGTTATTGGGCGTATCACACCATTATTTCGTTTCCAAATAATGTGTTTGAAGTCACTTATTCTACAACGCTCTATGATAAAGATGGGAATTTGATGAGTGGTCAAGTTTCAACCGATGGGCAGTGGCGATTTTATCCTACTCAGAATGTTCCTGAGCGTTACAAGCAAGCTCTTATAACCTACGAAGATGAGTGGTTTAGATACCATTTTGGCATTAATCCGGTCTCTGTAGTTCGTGCTGGTTATGCTAATTTCAAGGCCGATGAGGTGGTGCGCGGAGGAAGCACCATAACTATGCAGGTGGCTCGTATGGCCAATCCCAAAGCGCGAACGTTGTGGAATAAATTTAGGGAGATGTTTGTCTCCATTAAACTAGAGCTCAATTACTCTAAAGATGAGATTCTAAATCTCTACGCTAACCATGCCCCTTTTGGAGGAAATGTGGTTGGTATTGAAGCGGCATCGTGGCGCTATTTTGGACGACAGGCTTCCGATCTATCTTGGGCAGAAGCCTCTCTTTTAGCCGTTTTACCCAATGCCCCCTCTCTGATCCGTTTAGATAAGAACCGCGAGCTTCTGCTACAAAAGAGAGATAAACTACTCGCAAAGCTCTATCAGTCAGGAGTTATTGGCGACTCTATTGATTATAAGCTAGCACTTTCCGAGCCGTTACCCGATGGATTTTACACCATACCATCAAATGCTAAGCATCTTTTTGGTACACTAAAGAAGAGCCATCTGGGAGAAAAAATTTATACTTCGCTTGATGGACGCTTGCAAGAATATACTCAACGAACTATTGAGCGAGAGGCCGAACTTTTAGCTATGCGTGGAATTAAAAATGTGGCGGCACTAATTATTGATAACCAATCGGGTAGGGTAATAAGCTATGTAGGTAACTCTCAAACGGATCCGCTTACAAGAGATGTAGATATTATCCGATCACCGCGAAGTTCGGGAAGTATTTTAAAGCCCTTTCTCTATTCGGCCTCGTTAGAGGCTGGAAGCATACTGCCTACAACCCTTTTAATAGATATCCCAACCTACTACCGCAACTTCTCGCCTAATAATTTTGATAAAACATTTTCGGGTGCTGTCAAAGCTAACGAAGCTCTTACCCGATCGTTAAATATTCCTGCAGTTCGTCTGCTGGCCGAATATACACCAGGTAGATTCATGAATTTATTGCATCAATTAGGATTTTCAACTATTAATAGAGGGGCAGATGATTATGGCCTTTCACTTATTTTAGGAGGTGCCGAAGTTACGCTCTGGGATGTGTGCCAAGGGTATTATCAACTGGCAAATACGGCCCAAAGGCACGATAAGTGGGGCACCAATTATCCCATGAGTTTCTCATCGCTCTCTGTTGAGCAAAATAAAAATGAGTCGAATAGAGAAATTATGGAGTTGTCCGTAGCCTCTTCTTGTCTCATCTTAAATGAGTTAACCAATGTGGTGCGTCCCCCTGAAGAGCAAGGGTGGGAGGAGTTTGCCGAAAACCGTAAGATTGGTTGGAAAACAGGTACTAGCTTTGGGTTTAAAGATGCTTGGACTGTGGGTGTAACGCCCGAATATACCGTTGGCGTCTGGGTAGGCAATGCTAACGGTGAAGGGAATAACTCTATAATTGGTGGATTGGCAGCTGCTCCTATCATGTTTCAACTTTTCAAACAGCTACCAGCTACCAGTTGGTTCACAATGCCTTATGAGTTATTAGAGCCAGTTGCTGTTTGTAGGAGTTCGGGCTACAGAGTTTCGCCAAATTGCTCGAAGATAGATGTCGATACCATATTATCTCTACCCAAAGGCAAGAGCACGCCACTTTGCCCCTACCATAAATTAGTTACTCTAACCGCCGATGGTAAATACCGAACCAATAGTAACTCCACTTCGGTGTGGGATATGAAACAGGTAAGCTACTTTTCACTTCCAGCTTCGGTAGAGTACTATTATCGCCTGTCTCATCCTGAGTATCAAAATTTACCACCTCTGCTTCCAACGGTTGAGGATGCAACTAATTTAGAGATACATATTCTTTATCCCGAAGAGGGGGCTAAGATATATCTTCCTATTGGGTTAGATGGAAAACAAGAGCAACTAGTTGTTAAAGTAGCACATAGGAACAGGCAAAAACCCATTTTCTGGCATTTGGATGGTGATTATCTCGATAAAACCGAAATGATTCATTCACTCTCGCTTAGCCCTTCGGTTGGCAATCATACACTTATGGCAACCGATGAGAATGGAAATAGCGTGGTAAGGCATTTTGCTATTATTGCCGCAGGTAGGTAGGGTTTTGGGACTGGTTATAATACAATTTGAAAGAATTGAGATATAACATAGCGTATCGAGATATCCATTTGTAGGTCTCAAAACGAAGCCTAAGATAACAATGCGATACGCTGGACTTGCATTATATAACTATTTGATAATCCGATATTAATAATTCAGGAGAGAGGTTTAATTTTTGATTTAAATTTCTAATCATCTCTACCGTGAGCTTTCTTTTTTTATTTAATATTTCAGATACACGACTTTTACCACCTAATATTCCTATTAAATCTTTTTGCTTAAGTTGCAATTCCTCCATACGAATTTTAATTGCTTCTATTGGATCTGGGGCATCAATGAAATGGTGTTTTTTTTCGTACTCATCGATCATTAATCCGAGGATGTCCGCCATATCACTCTCTTCAGAACCAAGTGGGGCATCAAAAATCAGCTCAAGTTTTTTTAAAGCTGATTTATAATCTGTTTCGGTTTTTATAGGTTGTATTTCCATAGCTTTATATTTAAATAGTATTAGCATCGATTGAATTATATTCGTCATGTGTGCCAATAAATCTGATAAACATCCACTGCTTTTCAAGGTTTATTTTAGCAATTAATCGGTATGAGTTACCATTTATGTTGAAAACAACTCTACCATCTTTTAATATGCTTGCATTTGCATAACTCTTTTTTACTTCATTTGGATTTCTCCATTTAGAATTTAACGCAGTTTCATACCAAGTTTTAAGATGTTGCTCGCTTTGAGGGTGTTTTGTCCAAAACTCTCTTAACGTGCTTTTAGCAAAGATCCGTTCCATCTTCATAATTTCATTTGCAAAGTTAATAATTAATTCTCAATTTGGGAACTTTTAGACTATTTTCTCACGGCACCACCGCCATCGCCATCTTCTTATCGTATCTCTCCCCATTTGGCGAAAATCCCGTAATTAATACCAGATATAAATCAAAAGAAACCATATTTCCAGATTCATCGGTTCCATCCCAAAAGAGCATTTCGCCCGAGTACATTATTTTATTGTTAAGCAATGTTTTAATCAGGTATCCATCTTTTGAATAGATAGATATGGTAAAAATGCCGTCTTCTAAAGCATCATCATTGGTCAGTACTAAGCGATCGAGATAACCATCGTTATTGGGTGAAAAGTATGGAGATGATAAGGATATCTCCCCACTGTTTGTCTCCCCATTGCCCATCATTTGAAACGAATTTTTTACCCCCGGCGTTGCATAGTTTGCCAGCGAGGAGGCCGATGAGAACCATTTGGGATCAAAAGGCAACTGGTATATTCCGCGTTCCAGAGAAACTCCTTTGGAATTACTGATGGTGGGTTGATGCATTTTTGGAGAGAAACTCACAGAATCGATCAATGTACCATTTGCCAACTTGAGTTTTAGACTTCCTCCTGTGTTGGAAAGTTGTGGGAAGTCGGTCATCTCCAATAAAGCTGCATTTGACTCTTTGTTTAAGTTTTTTATAAGCGAAGAGTTGGTTTTTAATATCAAACAATGCTCATTCGGAAATATATTCTTTGTTTGAGGTGATATTTTTCGCAATTCGCCTTCCCCGTATTGAAGACGCAAGTAGGTAGTTTCAACTATTCTATTGCTACTATTGAAGAGCTCTATATATTCGCCATCTTCCTCAATGGGGTCAAACATAATTTCGTTAATCCACAAATCGCTTGGCTTTGGAATGGCTGGTTTTCCAAAGTATAGAGGTGTGTATAGGCTCACCTCTGTCGAATCTGCATCCCTAAAATTTAAAGCATCTGTGATAGTATAAATAACGGAACTATCAATAGCTGTTTGCCATTTTACTTGCATCTCCAAATGAAGAGAATCTAAAAAGCGGCTCTCTTTGATTCCTAAAACAGGTTGAGTAACGAGATGGAGTTTTGACAGATCGGCACTCATCTCTCTGTCCAATATGATGTTAAGCGTAGAGTCGGTATCATACACCAAACTTCTGATTTTTGGCGGGTTTTGATCTATTTTGGGGTTTGAATAAAATACGCCGGGAGTTCCACCATCTAAGCTCTCCGAAAAATGCCAATTGCTAAGCGAAAAGGAGAGCTGTATCGTCTCGCGTTCGAGCGACCAGCCCCCTTCGCACTTAAAGCTGTCCCAATCTAACGGGTCGTACTTAAAACCATCTATCACACACCCATCGGCACGTTGAAGATAGATTGTAAAACCGCTGTTTGAAAGGGATGGGAAACCACCAAACCTAACATTCCTAAAATCAGCTCTCTGCAATAGCACGTTGGAGGACAATAGCAGTACCTCACCGGCGTATAGGGTATCGTTGGGTAGTGGATAAAGCTCTCCATGTACCTGCAACGTTAATTTATTTAGTGCAATAGAATTTTCACTTCGGTTATATATCTCAACATACTCCTCTTCGGGCAAATTTACTGTGGGCGATGGATCAACCATAAACTCCGTAAATAAAATATCGTGCCTACGAATGGGAGTTTCGATAATTGGCACAATATCAACTACTTTGCCTTTAATGGAGAGTTCGTTAAAAAAGATCTTATCGCTTCGAGTAGAGGTGTATTGAGACCGTATGATAAAATATCGACTCTCCATGACGGGTTGTGCGGAGGAAGAGGCAATCTGGTTTAGCCCTTCGCCCAAATCCGCCAATATGCTCCAGACACCATTATCGCTTCGAGTTATCTCTATTAAGAGATTTATCTCACTCTTATTTAGAAGGTTATCGCTACTCGAAGCCACAGTTTCTCGTTCCCCCTCTTTAATTTGCACCAAATCTATTCGGTCGTTTGTGCGCCCAATAGATATCACCATTCCGTTAGCTTGCGATAATATGGTATCCGATGCCGTTAGCCATACCTCCAGATAATTTTGGGTTGATGGATTAAACGCCATCTTACACCTAAAGCGCCATGTGCCACTATTTATTGCTGATGCACTATAGATCATCGCTTCTTTGCCTTGTGGTTCGGCGGTTAGTTGAATCTGCTCATGATCGGCACTTATCGTATATTGCGTTAAATCTCCTCTCCATGTAAGAGTATCACTATTTGTGTTTTCTCCAACTGAAAGTGTAAAATTTAACAAAACCAATAAAAATTGTACTAAAACTCTCTTCACTCTTTTTTAAATAAAAAATTATATATTTTTGTAACCATTCTAATAGATAGTTTGATACATAAAATTAAAAAGTCAACACTTTATTAATAATTTTTTAAAATGAGAGTAGCAATCGTTGGTACTTCGGGTGCCGTTGGTCAAGAGTTTCTTCAGGTTTTGGAAGAGCGTAATTTTCCGCTTACCGAGTTGGTTTTATTTGGTTCGGCTCGTAGCGCCGGTACGAAATATACCTTTCGTGGACAAGAGATCGTTGTAAAAGAGCTTAAACATAACGACGATTTTAAGGGTATCGACATTGCTTTGGCTTCGGCTGGTGCAAGTACTTCAAAAGAGTATGCTGACACGATTACCAAACATGGCGCTATCATGATTGATAACTCAAGCGCTTTCCGTATGGAAAATGATATTCCATTGGTGGTTCCTGAGGTTAACCCTGAGGCTTGCGCTAATGCTCCTCGTAGAATTATTGCTAACCCTAACTGTACAACTATTCAAATGGTTGTGGCGCTTAAGGCTATCGAAAAACTATCGCATATTAAAAAAGTACACGTATCTACTTACCAAGCTACTTCGGGTGCTGGTGCAATGGGTATGCAAGAGCTTGAAGATCAAACGCATGCTTATGCAAAAGGTGAGCCTTTGAAAGTTGAGAAATTTGCATATCAAATTGCTATGAACATCATTCCTCAAGTAGATGTATTTACTGAAAATGGTTATACTAAAGAGGAGATGAAGATGTATCATGAAACTCGTAAAATTATGGGTTCTGATATTCAAGTAAGCGCTACTTGCGTTCGTATTCCGGTAATGCGTGCTCACTCTGAGGCTATTTGGATTGAGACAGAAAAACCAGTTTCGGTAGCTGAAGCTCGCGAGGCATTCTCAAAAGCAGAGGGTGTTGTATTGATGGACGATCCTGCTAATAAAGTATATCCAATGCCACTTTTCTTAGCTGGTAAAGATCCTGTTTATGTAGGTCGCCTTCGCGCCGATTTAACAAATCCTTGCGGTTTGACTTTTTGGACAGTATCTGATCAAATTAAAAAAGGTGCAGCCTTAAATGCGGTTCAAATTGCTGAGTACATGATTAAAGCTGGTCTTATTAAAAAATAAGAGTTTTA
>JAGPHP010000287.1 GCA_018055415.1 Breznakibacter sp.
TTGGGGCCACCCACACTCAACGAATAAGCTGTTGATCCAGTAGGCGTTGCAATTAAAAGACCATCGGCCCAATAAGAGTTCAAAAACTCACCATTAATGTGCGCATGAATCGTGATCATACTTGCACTATCGCGTTTATGAATGGCTAGCTCATTTAAGGCGTAGGGAAACCCATCAAATTCAACCCCATCAGCTTCAACTTCTAATAAGGTTAACTCGCGAATTTCAAAGCGTTTATTCACAATCTCATCAATCGCTACAACAATCTCATCTTGATGAATGGAGGCTAGAAATCCTAAGCGACCACTATTAATACCAACTATAGGGATATGGGCTTTTCGAACAAAAGTGACTGCTTCTAAGAACGTTCCATCACCTCCAAAAGTTATTAAAAGATCGACATCAACAAGTTCCTGATGAGAATAAAACTGATTATAACTCTTAATTTCAGCAACTCCATTTTCTTCCAAAAATTGGTAAAATCCGTTGTAAATAACCACCTCCATCCCCGAAGCCTCAAGCGCATCAAAAAGAGCTTGACAGCTCAAAAAGGATTGATTTTGAATCTTCTTACCGTATAGCGCAACCTTCATTCATCATTTTTTAAAACGACACTAAATTACATTTTTAAATTAACATGGAAATAGACTCCGCTCACTCCAAAATTATTTAAGGAGTAACTAACGCCAAAAACCTTATCGTAATAGGTGACAAAATCTAATCCCAAACCGCCTGCAAATAAGAGCCTATCGCTCATATCATTGTAATCGATATATTTATTCGTTCGATTTCCTACCACATATCCCATATCAAAATAGGTTTTTAGATAAAAGGCATAGTGAACCTTTGAAAATTGACTAAGAGACAAAAAATTAAGATTCAAAGTCTTAGTAGGCAGCAGATTATACATCAATCGATTTTGGGTTATATAATAGGACTTTGCATCAATTACATTGTATTCAAAACCACGAATAAAATCTTTATACCCTAATCCAAAATTAACAAAATAGGGCAGATAAGAGGAGTTTGAGAGCATTGCATCCCATTCAGTACCAATATTAAAACGAGCTGGAAGTGGAGCAAAAAATTTATAATGCAAACCGCCATAGAGATAATTCAACTCGTTTGAACCAACCCCTAGATTTGTTAAATCGAAGCCATAATAACTCCCTTTGAGGGGATAAATCTTAGAATCTCGTGTATCGTGGTTATACTTATAAGTAAGTTCAATGTAATTTACCGTGCTTTTACCATTGGGCAGATAGTTTGGATTTTCAATCAGAATGCTATCGTTCACCTCAAACTGATTAGCCGAGATTATTAATTCATGGCGATAATAGAGATGGTGGCGATAATTGACAGATCCCTTTACACTCTTCTTTTTAATAGCTGGCGTCGTATAATAGGGTGAATTAACAGGCTTATTATCAACCGTTTTTACAATTATTTGATCTTGAAAAAAGTAGTCGGCACCTGCTCCCCACCCCACCTTGTATTTGTATTGAGGAGAGATATAACTAAAATTAAATACATTTTGATATCCGAGTTTAAAAAGAAATCGCAACGTCTTCTTACGACCTAAGAAGTTCACATTTTGCACATACGCTCCATAGCGAATCCTCGACCAATCGCCATCGTCCAAGAAAGCACTAAAATTACGGTTTGCATGTTCCAAAATAGGTAAAACCCACCAATACCATCGCTCTTGTACCTTAATAGTGTAGTAAAAATGGTTATTGCTATAGCTAGGTGTTATCCACACAAAATTAAAAAGAGAGGTGTTGAGAAGATTATTTTTTGTTGCCTCTAAATGCTCAATAATTTGCTTTTGAGTAAGCGTATCGCCCAAACGAAAAGTTAACTCATTGTAAAACACCTTGGGTCTGGTTACTTTATTGCCATCAAGCACAATAGAATCAAGTATAAATCTTTTATCTACAGAGAGATCCGCAATAGTATCATCTCCAAAAGCCATTTGCGAAAGAGCAAATAGATAGAGGAAAATAACACCACGTAATAACATTTTCAATAGTGTTAAATATTTAAATAACGCATAAGCGATTCGTAATTCTTTTTGGCCACCTCATCAACGCCACCATCTTGAGTAAACGTGTTTAAAACGGTGTAGCCATAACGTTCAAAAGCCTGCAAAACGGGCGATGCATCAGAGCGATCAACCTTTAAAATAATACTCAACGAAACTCCAGCAATGCGCTGAGCAACATACAAACTTAAAATTTTGCTATTGGTATCCTCCACAATGCGCGCAATCTCACTCATCGAATAGTTAATCGGCTCCACATCTAGTTCCAAGACCGTTCCAGGTGTTGAGGCAGCTAAAAGAGACGAAACACTCTGCACCAAATCGGATAGAGTCACAACTCCCAAAAATTGCTTCTCGACGCTTAAAACTGGCAGTAAAGTTAACTTCAAACGTCCGATAAGCTCAATCGCATCAAAGACATGCTGATATTCAAACAAATAAGGCTTAACTAACTCTAACGAGTAACTTCGTAAAGGCAATTGTGTTCCGTTTAGGTCAAAAATCTCACTATTAGAGATCAAACCCATAAACTGCCCATGTTCAACAATAGGAAGGTGAGACACCTTGTATATATC
>JAGPHP010000013.1 GCA_018055415.1 Breznakibacter sp.
GTTTTATTCTCATCAGGAACTTGTTGATGTCGATCTTTTAATAACTTTTGGTGGTGATGGAACGTTCTTAGAAGCAGTCACTTTTGTTCGAAAAGCCCATATCCCTATAGTTGGTATTAATAGTGGTCGCTTAGGATTTCTAGCCTCCATTCATCAAGATGAGATTGTTGTAGCAATTGATGAGATTGTAAATAAACGATTTGAAATTCGAGAGTTAACCTTATTAGAAGTTGAAGCTGAAGGAGTGGAGTTTGATGGATTTCCGTATGCATTAAATGAATTAGCTATTCATAAACGTGATAGTGCGAGTATGATTACGATTCATGCGCACATTAATGGTGAGTTTTTGAACTCTTATTGGGCCGATGGTCTTTTAATTGCAACGCCTACTGGATCAACAGCTTACTCTTTGAGTGTGGGAGGCCCCATTGTTCATCCAAGTTCAAATTCCTTTATTATAAATGCTATAGCGCCACATAATCTTAATGTGCGTCCGTTGATTATACCTAGCAATGTGGAGCTGTCATTACGTGTTGAGGGTAGGGGTGATAGCTTCTTGGGATCGCTCGATTCGAAAAGTTTTTTAATTAATCAATCTACAGAAATTAAAATTCGTCAAGCCGATTTTCGTATTAAAGTCATCGAATTACATGCGCATAGTTTTTATTCTACTCTTCGAAATAAGCTAATGTGGGGTGCTGATCGTAGAAATTGTTGATTAACTGCTGTTTTTAGCTAAGTTGTGATTTTAACAATAGTTATATTACGCCCTTTTTACTTCCTAATTATTGGCATTCTACAATTAAATCCTATTTTTGTCGTTTCATGAAGGAAACGTACATTAAATTATCTATTAAAGTTGATTAAATTTTTAAGCAAGCCATATTTCGTCGCACTACTTACGATCTTGCTTGTAGGAAATGTTCAGACATTTTCTCAAGATAAGGTGGAGTTGGGTTTGTTTATTGGCTCTTCTTCTTACATGGGTGATTTAAATCCTCAAAATCCAGTGTATCAACCCAATCTATCCGGAGGTGTGGTAGGACGATATGTTTATACCGATCGAATAGCTTTACGGATGACAGGGATGTTAACCTCATTACGAGGGAGTTATCCTGATAATGGTGTTTATATGCCCCGTGTGAGCGGCTCCAATTATTTACCCGATTCTATTCCATCCTACTCGTTTAATCGACCATTGGTTGGCGATATAAGTGCTCAGGTTGAGTTTAATTTTATGTCGTACGATCATGCGTTTATCTCTAATACCTCTTTCACTCCTTTTGTGGCAATTGGTTTAGGCTCAACTGTTTATAAAAGATTTGTAGAACAAGGGACAAAACCCGTTGATAAAACTGTTTTTGTATTATCTTTGCCCCTCACTTTTGGGTTTAAGTACAAAGTAAATAAGCACATGCGTGTGGGTGTTGAGTGGACTTTTCGAAAGCTTTTTGCAAGTGATATTGATCAAACTTCGGCTAATTCTGTCATAACGCCGAGTGATCCTTATGGCTTCAATCAGCAGTCGGCAATAATTAATAATGATTGGATCTCAACCATTGGCGCTACCGTTACATTTAATATGTGGCCACGTAAATTGGGGTGTAGTGCAGGTTATCGCGATTTAAAATAGTATTTTAACAATGGAGTCATCTATTAAAGAGAAGCTAGATAAGGATAAAATACCGCAACACGTTGCTATCATTATGGATGGTAATGGGAGGTGGGCAAAAAAGCGTGGTAATGCACGTATTTTTGGTCACCATAATGGCGTTAAATCTGTTCGTGAAGTAACCGAAGCAAGTGCCGAATTAGGTATTAAGTTTTTAACGCTCTATGCTTTCTCTACGGAGAATTGGAGTCGCCCCAAAGCCGAAGTTGATGCTTTAATGACTCTGTTTGTAACTACCATAACGTCTGAAGTTAAGCAACTTGCGAAGAATAATGTTAAGTTGAGATTTATTGGTTGTATTGAGCAATTGCCTAATAGTGTGCAAAAGAAGATTAACGAAAGTGTTGAAAAGACAGCTCATTGCACCGGTTTAACACTCGTACTTGCACTTAGTTATAGTGCTCGTTGGGAGATTTTAGAGGCTGTTAAATCTATTGCCTCTCAAGTAAAAGATGGAAAGTTGGATGTTGCAGATATTGACGTTGAAACAATGGGTAATCATCTTTCAACTGTTGGAATGCCCGACCCAGAGTTGTTAATAAGAACGAGTGGAGAGCAACGCATATCAAATTTTTTACTATGGCAATTAGCCTACTCCGAACTCTGTTTTTCAGAGATTTTATGGCCTGATTTTAGAAAAGAGGATTTTTTTAAGGCAATTTATGCCTATCAAAATAGAGAGCGCCGTTTTGGCCTCACCAGTGAACAAATTTAAAGAGTTATATTTTAAAGATCTAAGGATGCACAAATTAAGAATACTTCTTCTAGTGTGGTTGATAGCAAACGTTGCTTTTGGTCAGGAAGAGGTGAAAGTACCCAATATTTCCTATTCTGGAACTCCTAAAAAGTATGAAATTGCCGAAATTGAAGTTACTGGTGTTCAAAATTACGACGCTAAGGTATTGGTGAATCTCTCTGGCCTCAAGGCTGGACAACAAATTACCCTTCCTGGCGATGAGATTAGTAACGCTATACGTAAATATTGGGAACACGGTCTTTTTTCGAATGTAAAAATCGAGGCTTCAAAAATTGAAGGTAAAAAGGTCTATCTTAATATTGTCTTGGCTGAACGTCCACGATTAACCGAATTGCACTATTATGGTCTTAAAAAATCTGAAATAGAGGATTTAAATCCAAAAGTAGCCATGATGAAGGGAAGTCAGGTTACTCCTTATTTGATTGACCGTGCAGAGAAGTATATTAAAAGATATTTTGTTGATAAGGGCTTCTCAAATGTTGAAGTCAAAGTTATTCAAAGAGATGATACTACTCAGGTAAATCACGTTTTTCTGGATATTGATGTTGATAAGAAATCCAAAGTAAAGGTTCGAAAAATCGAATTCGAAGGTAATTCTGTTTTAAGTGATTTTGATTTGGGACGTCAGATGAAGAAGACGGCCATGAAAGGTAAAATTTATAACTTTTTCAAAACCAAGAAATATATTGAGGAGAAGTATCGCGAAGATTTAGCTAAGATTATGGCTAAATACAACGAAATTGGTTATCGTGATGCTCGTATATTGAGTGACTCTGTTATAAAAAATCCCGATAATACGGTTGATATCAGAATCAAATTAGAAGAGGGACGAAAACATTATTTTGGAAATATTACTTGGGTGGGTAATACCATCTATCCAGCTGATTATTTGTCGTACAATTTGCGAATTAAGAAGGGAGACGTTTTTAACCAAAAGCTGTTAGATAAGCGTTTGTACGAAGATGACGATGCCGTACATAACCTTTATATGGATAACGGATATCTCTTTTCGAATATAAGTCCTACCGAGCTTAATATTGTAAATGATACAATTAACCTTGAAATGAGAATTTTTGAGGGCAAGCAAGCAACAATTAACGAAATTATTGTTAGAGGTAATAATCAGACTAATGAACATGTCGTGAGACGTGAAATTCGCACAAAACCGGGACAGCTATTCAGTAAGTCGGAATTAATTAGAACAGTTCGTGAATTAGCACAATTAGGGTTCTTTGATCCTGAGACGATTAGTCCCGATGTGCAGCCAAATCAGGAGGATGGTACTGTAGATATTGAGTATAAACTCGAGGAGAAGAGTAATAATCAGCTTGAACTCTCCGGTGGTTGGGGAGGTGGTATGTTTGTAGGTTCTCTGGGACTTAAATTTACCAATTTCTCAATGCGTAACCTCTTTCATGGCGACGAGTGGAAGCCTCTTCCATCTGGTGATGGACAGACAATTTCGCTTAGAGCACAAACAAACGGTTCGTATTATCAATCTTATAGTGCCTCATTTACCGAGCCTTGGTTAGGTGGTAAGAGACCTAACTCGTTAACTGTTTCGGTTTATCATCAGGTTCAAACAGGTGTTTCCCGAAATTCTGGTTATGGAAATTCTTATTATAATTCATATAGCTCTGGTGTTACTTCGGCTAGCATGTACGACACTTCAAAATCATTCAAGGTTACAGGTGTTTCTGTCGGAATGGGGAAGAGGTTAACTTGGCCAGATGACTACTTTGCAATTTATGGGGAGGTTGGTTTTACTAATTATGCGCTCAAAAATTGGGCTGGTTATTTTAGCGGGTTCTCTAATGGAACTTCAAAAACTATAAATTTTAAAATAGTACTGTCTCGTAACTCAGTTGATAATCCATTGTATCCACGCGGTGGCTCAAACTATTCATTGGGAGTAAATTTCACCCCACCTTATTCAATGTTTAATGATGTTAATTATCAAACTGCCGATGCAGCGACTAGATATGAGTTTATTGAATTTCATAAATGGAATTTTAAGACTTCCATGTTTAAAGCGCTCGACAGAGCCAGTAAGCTCGTGGTTATGGGGCGTTATGAACTTGGTTATTTGGGTTATTATGATCCTTACGCAGTCTCTCCTTTCGAGAAATTTAGAGTGGGTGGTGATGGTATGAGTGGATATAGTATGATGGGATCTGAAACGATTGGTTTGCGCGGTTATGAAAACTCATCACTCACACCTTATGACTCGAATGGTGAAGAGAACGGTAATGTTTATACTCGTATGACACTTGAATTGCGTTATCCTATCGCCTTAAAACCTTCAGCTACCATTTATGTGTTGTCATTCCTTGAGGCTGGTAATGCTTGGCAGAAATTTACTCAATTCTCACCATTTTCTGTTAGACGTGCTGGTGGTTTTGGTGTTCGAATATTTTTACCTATGTTTGGTCTTATGGGAGTTGACTGGGCTTATGGTTTTGATAGACCAAATAGTGGACAGAATGCTTACTATGGAACCACTAGTGGTAGTCAATTCCACTTTGTGATAGGTCAACAGTTTTAATCATTAATGATCTTTTGAAATATTTGGATTGGTTTTTGATAGCTAAGTATAGAATTTAAATTTCGCTTTTATGAAAAGAGTACTTTTATTAATGTTGCTTGGATTTATAGTTGGAGTTAACGCTTCTTCGCAGAAATATGGTTTTATCGATACTGATTATATTTTAAAGAATTTACCCTCTTACTCGGCAGCACAAGAGCAGTTAAATCAAACGTCCAAAGCCTATCAGTCGGAGGTGGAAGCAAAATTTGATGAGGTGGAAGCGGCTTATAAGGCTTATCAAACTGAGAGTGTATTCTTGTCGCCCGAATTAAAGGTTAAGCGCGAGAATGAAATTATCGAAAAAGAGAAGAGTGCAAAAGCTCTTCAACAACGCTACTTTGGCGCAGAAGGAGAACTTTTCAAAAAAAGACAGGCATTAATTAAGCCAATTCAAGATGAGATATACAATGCGGTAAAAGAACTCGCTAAAGAGGAGAATTTATCGGCATTTTTTGATAAAGCAGCAGGTACAATGGGTATTATTTATGCCGATCCTAAACTCGATCGAAGTGATGTTATCCTCTCAAAACTTGGTGTAAGTAAGTAGTATCTTTTTAATATAAATATCTAATGACAAAACTATTCTACATTCCTCTATTGGTAACGTTACTATTTGCTTCATCAGCAACGTTGTGTGCACAATCGAGTTTGAAGTTTGGCCACATTATTTCGCAGAAAGTTATTTTAGAAATGCCCGAGTATGCAGCTAATGAAAAGGCAATTAAAGATGAAACAACAAAATTAGAGAAACAACTTACCGATATGCGTGAGGCGTTTCAAACTTTAGTTGGCGAGTATCAGCAAGTGGCTCAAACACTTTCAGCTGAAGAGCGCAGTGCACGCGAAGCAAATTTAGGTGAGCGAAGCAAGAAAATCCAAGATTTTTACCAAACGGCACAACAGTCGCTTGAAGCCAAAGCGAAGGCATTGCAAGAGCCATTGATGGCAAAATTACAAAAAGCCATTAGTGCGGTTGGCGAAGAGAAAGGACTTCTCTATATCTTTGAAGTAGAACCTGGTTTGCCTGTATATTTCTCCACTAAGAGTGTTGACGTAACAGAGTTAGTGAAGGCTAAATTAGCTCCTTCAACTCCAGCAGCAGTTTCACCAGCAAAGTAATAACTAATCTAAAATAGTATTAACAAATTATCTTATCTTATATGAAATCTTTACACCTAGTAATTATTGCTCTTTTATTAACGCTTACTACTACTTTAGGAGCTCAAGAGCTTAAGTTTGCACATATCGATATTCAAAAATTAGTAGCAACTCTTCCAGATAAAGTTAAAGCAGACAAGGCTCTTCAAGATGAAGCGAATAAATTGCAATCGCAGTTGAAGATAATGTCTGAAGAGTTAGATAAAAAGTACTCTGAGTATATGTCTCAAAAGGACTCTTTACCTGATTTAGTAAAGTCTATTAAAGAGAAGGAGATTCAAGATCAGAATCAACGAATTCAAAATTATAATCAATTAGCGCAACAATCACTTGGCCAAAAGGAACAAGAGTTGTTGAAACCTATTATCGAAAAAGTTCAAAAGGCTATTGATGAGGTGGGTGCTGAAAATGGATTTATCTATATTTTTGATGTGAGTTCGAAGGTTATTCTCTTCTATTCTGATAAAAGTGTGGATGCTGAGCCGCTTGTAAGAATAAAGTTAGGGATACAGTAAGAAAAAATATCTAAATTAGCCTCACTCTTTATAGAGTGGGGCTTTTTTTATTTTAATTAACAGGAATGAATAGTGTTTCGTTGTCTTCAAAACCTGGACCTATTGCTGTTTTTGATAGCGGGTATGGTGGGTTAACTGTTTTAGAGCATTTGGTAGCCAAGTTGCCCAAGTATGATTTTATCTATTTAGGCGATAATGCCCGTACGCCGTATGGTACACGCTCGTTTGATATCGTATATCAATACACTCTTCAAGGTGTAAGGCATCTGTTTGAAATGGGTGCTCATTTGGTAATCTTAGCCTGTAATACGGCCTCAGCAAAAGCTCTTCGAACTATTCAGCAAAATGATTTGCCCAAGATTGATCCTAATAGGAGAGTACTCGGCGTTATTCGTCCCAGTGTAGAGGTTGTTTCGAGCTACTCAAAAAGTAAGCATATTGGGGTTTTTGGCACTCCCGGTACTGTGCAAAGTTACTCTTATCCTCTAGAATTGTTGAAAATTGATCCTGATTTAGTCGTGGTTCAAGAGGCCTGCCCAATGTGGGTGCCTTTAGTTGAGAATGGTGAAGCAACAGGTGAAGGGGCAGACTATTTTGTGCGCAAGCATGTGGAGGCTCTTTTGAGGCAAGATTCTTTGATTGATCTAGTTGTTTTGGGTTGTACACACTATCCTGTTTTGTTGCCTAAAATAAAGCCTCTATTGCCGCTTGGTGTTGATGTTTTAAATCAAGGCGAAGTGGTTGCTGATAGTTTGGTTGATTATCTTAAACGTCATCCTGAAATGGAGTCAAACTGCTCTAAAGGCGGCGCAATCCGTTTCTTTACAACTGAGAACCCCGATAAGTTTGAAAAGATGGCTTCACTCTTTTTTCAAGGTGATATTCAGGTAGAGAAGACATCTTATTATTGAGAACTATTCTGTTGCAGTTGAATTTGTGATGAAGTTGCTGTAGTCGCGGTCGATTATATCAACGTGATGAGTTATCCACTCTTTAAGATAGTTTGTCATTTCAAAAGTCAAGAATAGTCTCCCGTTTTTGTATCGTTTCTCAAATTCGTCAATTTTTTCAATGAAGAGCTGATGTTCTACCTGATGGATGTCTAGCCTGGGGTATTTATGTTTCAACATTAAAGTCTCTTCGTTTTCGAAATGTAGTTGGGCGTATGATCTGAGTTGGGTGAATAGATTTAGGATCTGTTCCGTTCTATTGTGGGTTGTTAGTGATTGATAGAATTCATTAATGAGGTCAAAAAGCATTTTGTGTTCTTCATCGATAGAGGGGAATGGAATGCTCAATCTCTCTTGCCATGTGAGTGGATTCATGTGGGGTGGGTTTTGAGGTTACTTTTAGGTTAAAAAGCAAGGGCTTTCATTTCTGAAAGCCCCTTTTCCTTTTAAGCAATTACTTACGGATGTTAAGTTCCTTGATAATGGCACGATATCTTTCGATATCAATGTGCTTCAAGTAATCCAGTAAACGACGACGCTTACCTACTAACTTCACTAAAGAGTGCTCTGTACTATAATCTTTTTTATTTGACTTCAAATGTTCAGTCAAATGCGAGATACGGAATGAAAATAATGCAATCTGGCTCTCTGGAGATCCAGTGTCAGTATTAGACTTTCCGTGTTTCTCGAAGATTTCGCGCTTTTTCTCAGCTGATAAATACATAATGTTATTGATATAAATGTATGAAACGAAGCGCAAAATTAATCATTTTTCTTTAATTCAATCAATTACAGATCTATTTTTGCAAATTATTTTTGCTCAGCCATTTTCTCCATCTCTGAATTGAAGATCTCTTCAAACTTTTTCTTGTCGTAGTCTAATTGAAGTTTTTCGTTTTTGCCTACTTTGCGTTGAATTCCGTTTAAAATATCATCTTTACTCACTTCAATTGCAATAAAGGCGCGATATTGTTTGGTATCTAAAACGCTCTTTTTTTCACAAATTATAACGATGTTGTTAAGTGTTTCATCGGCAACTTCACGAGTTAGGTTTTCGAACTTTTGTTCAAATTCTGCTGCTCCAACAACTTCACGTTCGTTTACATAACGATCAGTTACTGATTTTGTGTTAGAGTTAATGAGTGTTACTAAGCGTTGTTTTGCAAGTAATAGAGCTTTCTCGCCAGCTAAACTTAAGTCAGAGCTTGTTGCAAGAGCAGAAGCTCTGAAGAAGTTTTTGTCAGATCTTCCTTTGTCTTCACAAGGTAGCTCCTCTAATATTTTACCAACTTCTTTATCAGCTGAGACAGTCTGATATTTAGATTTACAACTGCCAAATCCGAGAGTCAAGGTTAGAGCAATTGCTCCGATTCCAAATAGTTTTTGTGCATTCATAATGTTAAGATTTAAATCAATACTTTGTTAGTTTAGCTTTATTTAAAGAACTTTAAACCATTAAGCAAATTGCGTTCCACAATTGTAAAATTTATTAAGTTTTGTGAATTTAATTACTCATTGGTGATGTTTAAAGATATATAAAAAAATGAACTCTTTTATGGGATACTCTTTAAAACTCGTATTTTGTTAAAACCATCTGTCCAATTCGGCATCTAAGACATTTTTTAGGTTCGCAATATCGTGTATAAAGGTGGTATAACGCCTGAGATTCGGACATTTTAGTGCTTCTTAATCCAAGTCTCGACCATGTGTCAATTATTTTGTTTTTTTCGGATGGTAGTTGTTCCATCAACTCAATTATCTCTTGCATTTTATCTGATTCCCCCCTGCTTTTATAATAGATGAATAAGTAGGGTATTACAACATTGCATACAATCATTTGGAGAGTTTGTGTGCCTATGGTTGTGCTTTTTTTATTTTCTGATGGTGCGCCAAAGTGATAGTGTACTTTCCAATAGTTGCTTACTTCAGCTTGAAATGGTTTTGTAATGAGTTTGATGGAGGCTTGAGGTTCAAATAATCCTCCATTTTTGTGAATTATTGCAGCTAGTTGGGCAATTCGAAGGGTTGGAAAATTTGAAGGTCTGAGCCTTAGAAATTTCCATAGATGTTCTGATAAGGGGGTGATGTCATATTTGATTTTAAGAAAGTTAAACTCCATTTGAAGCTCTTTTTGATACTCATCTGTTGGATTTTTTAAAAACCCTGCCGTTCCAAATAGGAGGGCTTCCAGTTGAAATAGGCTGTTCGAATGTTTGGCTAGAGTCTTAAATGGAAGATGTTGTGCTAGTTGCTCAAAAGTTGGATTATTAGTGTGTCCTCCAAGAGTTCGTACCAGCAAGTGATAAAAAAGTGTACTCCAACATCCATTTGAACGTTCAAGAATATTTTGGGCTGTCAAACTCTTCTCTTCAAATCGCTCAATTAGTATGTACTCGAGATAGTTGTCGAGATCCATTTTGTTAATTTTATGAAGTGAATTTCCACATATTGGTGTGCTTTTTTGTTGCTCAATATACATGTAGTTGTTTTTTACTTTTTCGGGTATATCAAGGACGAGTGTGGGGATGCGCGCTAAATTTGGTAATTCAGTTGGTTCAAAATCATTCTCCATAACAACATGCAAGATGATATTGGCGTAATTTGGATTATTTTCATGGTTGTGCGCTATCCAATCGCTTCTTTTAAGGTGTATCTCTACATTGCCAGCCCATAGAGTTGAGCTAATTTTAATTTTTGCATTGAAGAAATCTGGTCCTGCATCGCTATTTAAATATCCTACGTGAATAATCTCTATTTTTTCGCCAGTAGTTGTTTGTAGGTCGTTTTGATTAAATAGTCTCTGTTTCCAGATAAAGTGAAGGAAATCCTCTTTCATATAAGTCCTGTTTTGTAAATATTATGACTTATATTTTCATTTTGTCAACAAAAAAGCCCAACTTTTTTAGTCGGGCTTTAGTTGATGTTTGTAAAAGGCTATATTAAACCTTTTTCTTTCAGTAGTTTATCCATCTCTTTTTGAACTTCAAGAGCTGCTTCGCGCGCTGTTATCATAAAATCTTCTTCGGCAGACGCATAGATGATTTGTCGTGAACTGTTAACTAAAAGCCCACATTTTTCGTTCATTCCGTTGCGAGCCACCTCTTCTAGACTACCACCTTGTGCACCTACGCCAGGAACTAATAAGAAGTGATTTGGAATGATTTTTCTAATGTCTTTAAGCATTTCCGCTTTAGTTGCACCCACTACGTACATGAGGTTGTCTTCGGTTCCCCACTCTTTAGAGGTTTTTAAAACTTTTTCGTAGAGTTTCTCTCCATCTTTTGATTCGGTGAACTGATAATCAAAAGCCCCTTTGTTGCTGGTTAGAGCCAACAAAACAACCCATTTGTCAACATACGTGAGGAAAGGTTTAACCGAATCTTCGCCCATATATGGAGCAACTGTTACCGCATCAAACTCCATAGCGTCGAAAAAGGCTTTGGCGTACATGGTGGAAGTGTTACCGATATCACCACGTTTTGCGTCGGCTATGATAAAGATGTCGGGGTATTTGTATTTTATGTAATTAACGGTTTTTTCGAGACTATTCCATCCATTTACACCTAGACTTTCGTAAAAGGCCAAGTTTGGCTTGTAGGCAACGGCCAAATCGTGTGTTGAATCTATAATTTGTTTGTTAAAAGCAAATATAGGATCCGTTGTGTCAAGAAGAAAACGAGGAATTTTATTGATATCGGTATCTAAACCAATACATAAAAAACTTTTTTTTAACTTAATCTGTTCAAAAAGTTGTTGCTGTGTCATAACCAATGAATTATAGTTCGTTCGCCTTTAATCTTTCCGAATTTTCTTCGATTTGTAATTTGTCGATAATTGGTTGTATTTCGCCATCCATCACTACTGGTAAGTTGTAGAGTGTGAAGTTAATACGGTGATCGGTAACACGTCCTTGCGGGTAGTTATATGTTCTAATTTTTGCCGATCTATCACCTGTTGATACCATGGTTTTACGCTTAGATGAAATTTCATCCATGAACTTTTGGTATTCGAGGTTGTAGATACGTGTTCTTAGTTCAATTAACGCTTTATCGAAGTTTTTGAGCTGTGATTTTTGGTCTTGGCAAGTTACTACAATTCCTGTTGGAATGTGTGTTAAACGAATGGCCGAATAGGTGGTGTTAACAGACTGTCCACCAGGGCCAGAAGAACAGTAGGTGTCTTTGCGAACATCTTCCATTCTTAGATCCACGTCAAACTCCTCAGCTTCAGGTAGTACTGCTACAGAGGCAGCTGATGTGTGAATACGTCCTTGTGTTTCTGTTTGTGGCACGCGTTGTACACGATGCACACCCGATTCGTACTTTAATACGCCATATACTCCATCACCAGTTACATTCATGATGATCTCTTTGAAACCACCCGATGTACCTTCAGATGTGCTTGTTACTTCAACTTTCCAATTGCGTTTTTCGCAATATTTGGTGTACATACGGAAAAGGTCGCCAGCAAAGATGCTTGCCTCGTCGCCACCGGTGCCAGCGCGAATTTCAAGAACTGCATTTTTTGCATCTTGAGGATCGGCTGGAAGGAATAGGAATTTAATCTCCTCTTCCATAGGGGCTACCTGACACTCCAGTTCATCAAGTTCCGCTTTTGCCATTTCACGCAGATCAGCATCGCTCTCCTCTTTTAGAATAGCTTTTGCCGACTCAATATTGGATAGCATATTTTTATATTCATGATATGCTAAAACTAGTTTTTCTAGTTCGCGGTACTCTTTATTGAGTTTAATATATCTTTTGGTGTCTCCAATTACTTTGGGGTCGGTTATTTGTTGGCCAACTTCCTCAAATTGCAGGCGTATTGTTTCTAGTTTTTCAAGTAAACTATTCGACATGGTTTGTTTTTATTAATATTCAAATTTTCCAAATTCACTATTGATGGTAACTTTTTTACCATTATATTCTTCAACTCTACCGATTATTTGAGCATCAATGCCAAAACTTTTTGAGATAGCAATAACGTCATGAGCATATTTAGGATCGAGATATATTTCGAAGCGATGCCCCATGTTAAACACTTTGTACATCTCATCCCAAGGGGTATTTGATTCTTCTTTGATGATACGGAAAAGTGGTGGTACATCAAAAAGATTGTCTTTTATAACATGCACGTTGTCAATAAAATGAAGCACTTTGGTTTGCGCTCCACCAGAGCAATGTACCATTCCATCGATTTTGTCGCGTAGTTGCGCTAGGATTTTTGTAATTACAGGCGCATAGGTGCGGGTAGGAGAGAGTACAAGCTTGCCCACATCGGTTCCAACTTCTTCAACTTTATCGGTTAACGAGTAGTTGCCTGAGTAAACAAGACCAATCGGAACACTTGGATCGAAGCTTTCAGGATATTTAGAGGCAATGTATTTTGCAAAGACGTCGTGGCGAGCACTTGTAAGGCCGTTACTTCCCATGCCACCATTATACTCTTTTTCGTAAGTTGCTTGTCCTGACGAGGAGAGTCCCACAATGATGTTACCTGCTTTAATATTTGCATTGTTAATAACATCTTTACGCTTCATGCGGCATGTTACCGTTGAATCAACAATGATTGTGCGCACTAAATCGCCCACGTCAGCAGTTTCGCCTCCAGTTGAGAAGATGTTTACACCATTGTCTCTTAGATCTTTAAGAAGTTCTTCGGTTCCATTTATGATGGCTGCAATAACTTCACCTGGTATTAGATTCTTGTTGCGACCGATGGTTGAAGATAGCAGAATGTTATCTGTAGCACCAACACAAAGAAGGTCATCTAAGTTCATAATGATGGCATCTTGTGCAATTCCTTTCCAAACCGAGAGATCGCCAGTCTCTTTCCAGTAGATGTATGCCAATGACGATTTAGTGCCTGCTCCATCAGCGTGCATGATATTGCAATAGTCTGGGTCGCCAACCAAAATGTCGGGTATGATTTTGCAAAAAGCTTTTGGATATAGCCCTTTGTCTATGTTTTTAATTGCTTGGTGTACATCTTCTTTGGAAGCGGATACTCCTCTTTGATTGTAACGAGAATCTGAAGCCACAATAATGGTATTTAAAATGAAGTGCAAAAATAGTGTTTCTTTTTGCTTTCTCAAATTAATAGATTCGAGAAAGGCAAACATATCGCAGATTGGCTAAATTCTATAGCTATTTAGAGCCAACTTTGACCTCAACACGTCTGAGCAGTTGGTTCGCACTCTCTTTATCTTTTGTAGATCGAAGTTGAGAGATGCTTTTTTCGTTAATGACGTCGCCTTTTTTTAGAAATTTATATTCGGCAGATAATTTGTCGGAAATCTTTAGAGGGACTTTATTACCTTGGCCAACAACTTTGAGCTGTTGTGGTTTTGCTCCTTTTGCTATGAGTTGATTGGCTATGTTTTGAGCGCGTTGAGTCGATAAATTATCATCGATATTATCTTCTGTAGATAAATCTGTATGACCACTTATTTCGAGTACCATTTCGCTATTAGAGTTTAATAGTGTAAGTAGTTTTGTTAGAGTCGCCTCTTGGAGTGTTTCACACTCGGGTTTTCCGATATCAAAAGTGATGTTATCGATAACGAAAGACTCGTTTAAAGGCTGAAGTTTAATGTTAAATTCAAGATCTTTGCTAGATGTAAAGTTTTTTGTCGAAAATTTTTCTCGTTGGTAGAGATACCCTTTCGCCGCGCAGAGCATAGTGTATTCGCAATCTTTTATCAGACCAATCTTAAGTTTTCCATCAGGAGGAATAGGTAGCTTTAGTTGCGTCCCATCCGAACCAATAAGCTTAATGTATGAATTTTTAATTGGTTGTAAAGTCGCACCATTTAAGAGATTTACGATTAATCCAAATTTGAGTTCGGGAAGTTCGAATTTATAGATGTTATCGTCGCCTTTTGTATTCTCTCGTGCTGATGAGAAGTATCCTTTCTCCGTTTCTCCTTCAAAAGAGATCGCAAAGTCGTCGGCAGAAGAGTTAATAGGAGTTCCTAAGTTTTCGATTGTAATTTCGCCCTCTTTGTTGGTGATTGCTCTAAAAATATCTAAACCCCCATATCCCGCATGGCCATTAGAGCTAAAATAGAAAATTCCATCTTTACGCATGTATGGGAACATCTCATCACCATGGGTGTTGAATGGAAATCCCAAGTTTTTGGGTTTGCCCCAACCCTCTTCGGTTTTTTCAATTTTCCAAATGTCTTTTCCTCCTTTGCCCTCCAATTTGTCTGATACAAAATAGAGGGTTTGTCCATCGGGTGAGAGAGTTGGATGTGCAAAAAGAATAGAATCTCCGCCGAGTTCGAGCTTCTCTGGTTCACCCCATGTTCCAGCACTTTTTACTGCTTTATATATTTGAGCATCAATTAATTCTACTTTGTTGAGTACGCAGCGAGTGTAGTACATCTCTTTACCATCGTTGGTAACGAAGACAGATCCCTCATCGTAAGGCGAGTTGAGAGGTTCTTCGAGTCTTTCGGGCTTTTCCCAATCTCCTTTTGCATTTTTTGTAGTTTCGTATATGTGAGCAAAGCCTTGTCCTGAGATGGGGCTTTTTGTGCGTGTTTTTCCTATAATTCGAAGCGATGTAAAGTAGAGATGGTCGTAATTGTCTCCGTCATAAGTTACTCCAAAATCGGAATATTTAGAGTTAAGAGCCTTTACTTTTTCTACGTTATAGGCTGTTTGGTTGTTGTTTGCTTGAATGAGTTTGATTGATTGTAATCCTTGCTTTGCTAAGAAGTTTTTGCTTTCAAGCACGAGTGCCTTGTTGAAAGCTTCTTCTGCTTCGGGGAGTTTGCCAACCATTATAAGTGTTTGCCCCCAAGATACATATACTTCTGGTGAGATAAACCCATTTCTGATAGCTTTGGAGTAAGCCGAGGCGGCTTTGTTTGCCATGTTTTGCTTTCGATAACTCTCGCCCAAAAGAAAGGCAAGTTCACCTTTCATGTTTTTTCTTTTCTCTTTGTCGAACTCTTTTTTGAGTGATAGAGCCGCCTTGTTGTATTGACCCGTATTGTATGCCCTTGTGCCAGAAGTTCGGGCAATAAAGGAGCATCCAGAGGAGCTTATGAGTAATAGAGTTAATAAAAATATAAGTGCTATGCGCATTTGTTAAAGCAGAGTTGTTTTATTTTTAATCGATGGTAAAAGTACAACTTTTACTAAATAATACCACGAACGGAATAAACCAATTTTTAGTATATAAAAAAGGGGAAAGTGTAAACTCTCCCCCTTGATTGTATTGAAAATATCGATTAACGGTTGAATAACAATTCGCGGTATTTTGGTAAAGGCCACATTTCGTTGTCAACGATTAATTCTAATTTGTCGATTTCGTAACGAATCTCTTCGAAGAAAGGAACAACTTTAGCTTCGTAAGCAAATGCTTTTTTATCAGCATGATCGATAGCGTTACAAGCTTTGCGTGCTTCAACCATTGCGTCAACTTTAGCTTGAATCTTGTCGATACGACCAGAGATCTCAACGATAAGCGCTTTGCGGTTTCCAGCAACTTTCTCAAGTTCAGTACCACCAAAGATATCTTTCAATCCTTGTACGTTTTGGATCAATTTAGATTGATACTTAACCGCGATTGGAATAATGTGGTTGATAGCGATGTCACCAAGAACGCGACTTTCGATTTGGATTTTCTTCATGTATTTTTCCAATTCGATCTCAACACGAGCTTCAAGTTCTTTTTCGCCCATGATGCCACCAGCCACAAGAACTTTTTTGTTTTGCGGTTCAAGGTAGGTTAATAATGATTCAGGACAAGATGTGATATTGCTTAAGCCTCTTTTTTTAGCTTCGTTTTTCCACTCTGCAGAGTAACCATCGCCATCGAAATGAACTGGCTCAGAAAGTTTAATTAACTTCTTAATGACTTGGAAGATAGCTTCATCTTTCTTAACGCCTTTTTCGATCAATACATCAACTTCAACTTTGAAATCTCTCAATTGGTCAGCCATTGCAGCGTTTAATGCTGTCGTTGCAGCAGCACAGTTTGCAGAAGAACCCACAGCGCGGAACTCAAAACGGTTACCTGTGAATGCAAAAGGAGAAGTACGGTTACGATCTGTATTATCTAAAAGGATTTCAGGGATACGACCAATACCTAATTTAAGGTTGGTTTTCTCTTCTGGGCTCATTTTAGCATCGGTAATTTTTTCTGTTAAGTTTCTCAACATAGCAGAAAGCTCAGTTCCGATGAAAGTAGAAACGATTGCAGGAGGAGCCTCGTTCGCACCTAAACGATGTGTGTTTGGCGCAGTTAATATAGAAGCTCTAAGTAAGTTTTGGTTTTTGAAAACCATTGCCATTGTGTTAACTAAGAAAGTTAAGAACAATAGGTTACCTTTGGGATTCTTACCAGGAGAGAACAAGTTAACACCAGTGTTGGTAATAAGTGACCAGTTGTTGTGTTTTCCTGAACCGTTAACACCTTTGAATGGTTTTTCGTGGAAAAGAACCGCGAATTTGTGTTGACGAGCTACTTTTTTCATCACATCCATCATTAATTGGTTGTGATCGTTAGCTAAGTTAGCCTCTTCGAAAATTGGAGCAATTTCAAATTGGTTAGGAGCAACCTCGTTGTGACGAGTTTTTGCAGGTATGCCTAAACGGTGAAGTTCAATTTCAAGGTTAATCATGAATTGAGCAACACGCTCTGGAATAGAACCAAAATAGTGGTCTTCTAACTGTTGATCTTTAGCCGAGGAGTGACCCATTAAAGTACGACCAGTCAACATTAAGTCTGGACGAGCTTGGTAAAGAGCCTCATCAATTAAGAAATACTCTTGCTCTACACCTAATGCAACCCAAACAGATTCAACGTTTTTATCGAAATATTGGCAAACGTCTGTTGCTGCTTTATTTACTGCGTGTGTTGCACGTAAAAGGGGAGTTTTATAATCTAGAGCTTCACCAGTAAAAGAGATAAAGATTGTAGGAATACAAAGAGTTGTACCAACGATGAATGCAGGAGACGCAACATCCCAAGCAGTATAACCGCGAGCTTCAAATGTTTGACGGATACCACCGTTCGGGAAAGAAGAAGCATCTGGCTCTTGTTGAGCAAGTAATTTACCAGAGAAGTTTTCGATGATGTTACCATTATCATCAAAATCGATGAATCCATCATGTTTCTCAGCAGTACCATCAGTCAAAGGTTGGAACCAATGAGTATAGTGAGATGCACCATTCTCTAAAGCCCAAGCTTTCATACCAGTTGCAATGCTATCAGCCATTTTGCGGTCGATTTGCTCACCTTGTTCAATAGCAGTCATTACAGCACGGAATGCGTCTTTTGTTAAGAACTTACGCATTGCGTCTTTGTCGAAAACTAATTCACCGTAATAATCGCTCACTTTTGCAGAAGGAAGCGATACATACTTAGGGGCTCTAGATAAAAGCTCTCCTAATGCTTGAAATCTTAATGTTGCCATGTTTATAAATTATATTTGTTATTTTGTTTTCTGATGCAAATATATTACATTTTTGACATTACCCCCCATGAAAATGAGTTAAATTTTGATTAAAGTGTGAAAATATTGAGATTTGTGTCGATTTTTTTAGGGTTATTGTGTTTGTATTGGTGTTTTTGTTTGATTTTGTACTCTGTCTGTATTTAGAGCAACTATTATTTAACTATCTTCTAAAAGATCATGTTAATTAACAGATCTTTTATTTAATGCGTCCAATTTCTCGGAGAGCTTTTTCTACATCTTCCATTTCGTCGTAAAAGGCTGTGCCAAACTCACGTACAATAGGCTCTTTTAAGAATTTATATATAGGTAAACCTACTACGTTGCCTAGATCTCTTGCTGGTGCACAAATTGGCCAATAGTGGTAGTTCATGCCTCTGTAGGTGCGGTATTGTTGCATTCTAATAGGGTAGAGATGGCAAGAGATTGGTTTTTTAAAGCTTATCTTACCTTCAATGTATGCTTTTTCGATGGCACATTTACAAGTTCCATCCTCTTCGAAGTAGGCGTACACACACTCGGCACCATTTATAATAGGCGTGACTTTGTCGTTATCTTCGTCGATAACCCATTTCCCCTGTTCAGCAATTTCTGCTTTTGCCCCTTCTACAAGATAGGGTTCAATAATTGGATATAACTCTTCGATAAGAGTTGCCTCTTCATCTTTAAGAGGTGCGCCCGATTCGCCTTCCACGCAGCAACACCCTTTGCATTTAGGAATATCACAAATAAATTTTTTTTCGAAAAGATCAAGACTGATTACTACGTCGTCTATTTGAACCATTTTATAAAGAGGTTTATAAACAATGAGCGTCTGATAGTAAAATCTATCAGACGCTTAATGAAATAGGTTAATTATGCAAATTTGATAAGGCTCTTTCCTGTCATCTCCTTTGGTTGTTCAACACCCATTAGAGCAAGGATTGATGGTGCCACATCGGCAAGAATACCATTTTGAACAGATCCTTTTCTGTTTGGACTAACCCATACAAATGGAACAGGATTCATTGAGTGAGCGGTGTTTGGTGAACCATCTTCGTTAAATGCAAAGTCTGCGTTTCCATGATCAGCAATGATAATGACATCGTAACCGTTTGCTTTTGCTGCTTCAACGGTATCCTTAAGGTTATTGTCAACCGCTGTTACAGCTTTCTCTATTGCTTCGTAAACACCAGTGTGACCCACCATGTCGCCATTTGCATAATTTAAAGCAATGAAGCCATATTTTTGCTTTTTGATTTCGGCAACAACAGCATCTTTAACCTCGTAAGCACTCATCTCAGGCTGTAAATCGTAAGTAGCCACTTTTGGAGAGTTTATTAAGATGCGATCTTCATGTTCGTAAACACTTTCACGACCTCCTGAGAAGAAGAATGTCACGTGAGCGTATTTCTCGGTCTCGGCAATACGAAGTTGTGCAATACCCTTTTTAGAAACAACTTCACCAATAGTATTCTCAACATTATCTTTATCGTAAAGAATACCTACGTTTTTAAAGCTAGAGTCGTAAGGAGTCATGGTGAAGAATTGAAGTGGAAGTGTTTTCATTCCCGCTTCTGGCATATCTTTTTGGCTCAATACCATTGTTAGCTCGCGTGCACGGTCGTTACGGTAGTTGAAGAAGATGACTACATCGCCCTCTTCAATATTACCAATTGGATTTCCTTTTGCGTCAACGGCAACGATTGGTTTGATGAATTCATCTGTTACATCTGCATCGTAAGATTTTTGTACAGATGCTACCACATCGGTAGATGCTTCTCCTACTCCTGCTGTTAATAGATCGTATGCAAGCTTAACGCGATCCCATCTTTTATCTCTATCCATTGCAAAATAGCGTCCGCAAACAGAAGCCACTGCTCCAGTAGATTTTTTTAATTCGTCAACTAATTCAGCAAGATAACCTTTACCGCTTTTAGGGTCGCAATCACGTCCATCCATAAAAGCGTGTACGAACACTTTTGATAGTCCAAACTGCTTTGCTGCTTGAGCTAGTGCGTAGATGTGCTCTTGGCTTGAGTGAACGCCACCGTAAGAGACTAATCCTAATAGGTGCACTTTTTTATTATTCTCTTTAGCGTAAGTATATGCTTTTACAAGCTCTGGATTTGTTGCTAATGAACCATCTTTACAAGCTTTGTTGATTTTCACTAAATCTTGGTATAAAACTCTACCAGCACCAATGTTAAGGTGACCAACTTCGGAGTTGCCCATTTGTCCTTCAGGCAATCCAACATCCTCGCCCGACGCACCTAGTTGAGAATAAGGGTAGTTGGCTAAAAGAGAGTGCCAATATGGAGTATTTCCTGATGAAATAACGTCCGATTTCGATTTGTTTCCAAAGCCCCATCCATCAAGGATAATAAGCATTGCTTTGTTTGTGCTCATATTGTTGTATTTTAATAAGTTACGCTTTATTTAAAGAGATCACTGTTGAGTTTGCAAAGGTAGGAATTTTTTTTGCTCGAATTGAGAAGGTCTTTGTTTTTTAGATCATTTTTTGAGCTCTTTCCTATCTCTTTATATATAACAAATAAAAAGAAATGTTGTTTTAATTATGTTAACTCTGTTTTTTGTGGGAGAGATAAGATCTTTTAATGAAAATGAAAATAATAAAGGAGCCCTTTTGAGACTCCTTATATTATTTTATTTAGTGATGCGATTTTAAACTCCCATAAAATGCATTGCATAATAGACTAACGCCGCTATTAGCATACTCACAGGAATTGTTAGAACCCAAGCCATAAGTAGATTTGTTGCAACACCCCATCGAACAGCCGAAAGACGTTTTGTCATTCCAACCCCCATGATAGAGCCCGCAATGGTGTGAGTGGTACTAACAGGTACACCTAAACCTTGAGAAACTCCAAAAAGAGTAATCGCTCCAGCCGTTTCAGCAGCAACACCTTCAAGAGGGGTTACTTTTGTAATACGGCTACCCATTGTTTTTACAATTCTCCATCCACCCATCATGGTGCCTATTGATATGGCAATGTAGCATGATATGGGAATCCAAGTAGGAACATGTAAATGCGATTTTCCAGCGGCATCAATTGTTTCAGAAACATGCGCCCATTCAGGAATGGCTAAACCAGCTCCTTTAAGTTGTGTAATGTAAACGAGCATTGCAGCTGTAATAATACCAACAACTTTTTGCGAGTCGCTACCACCATGTCCCAAACTGAATGCCCCAGATGAAATAAGTTGTATTCGTTTAAACCACTTGTTTGCATGATGAGGATTTGCCTTTCGCGCAATCCATAATATAGCCACTGATATAATATAGGCAATAAACATACCTAAGATTGGAGCTAGAAAAATGAACCCGATGGTTTTAAAAATAACCGCTTGGTTGATTACTGCAAAATGACCAGTGTGAGCAACCGCAGCACCTGCAAAACCACCAATAAGAGTGTGAGAAGAAGATGAAGGGATTCCTAAATACCAAGTTAATAAATTCCAGATAATTGCGGCAATAATACCAGCAAGAATTACCTGTAAGTTAATGAAATTACCATCTACTGTTTTTGCTACAGTGTTTGCCACTTTTAAGTCAAAAATCCAATAAGCTAAAAAGTTAAATGCTGCAGCCATTACAACAGCAGGAAACGGTGATAGTACTTTGGTTGACACAATAGTAGCAATTGAGTTTGCCGCATCATGGAATCCATTAATGAGGTCAAAAATAATAGCCAGAACTATGATAGCAATTAATAAAGTAAGCATTGCCATGGATGTAAATTAAAAGATTAAATTAAGAGTATTTTACTATAATTGTTTTAACTACATCGGCAACATCTTCAAGCTTATTAGCTACCGCTTCGATATTATGAAGAATCTCTTTTTGTTTAATTAATTCAATAGGATCTTTTTCGTTTTCAAAAAGGCTAGAAATTGACATGTGGTGGAATTCATCAACTCTTGATTCAATTTTCTTAATCTCTTTACATGCCTTAAGAACGATCTCAGCATTGTTTAAATCATTTAATCCACTCACAGCGACTCTGATTTTTTCGCTTCCTTCGTGTACTAATTTTGACATTTCAATCATGTAGGTGCTGAAATTGGTACATCTGTAGTGTTCAATTTTGCCCGAAACACCATAAATCAAGTCCACAACATCATCAATTGTTGAAGCCAACTCATGAATGTCTTCTCTGTCGAATGGCGTGATGAATGATTTGTTTAGTTCGCTGAAGATTTGCATTGTAAATTCATCACCCTTTTTCTCAATACCTTTAATCACTAATCCAATTGCTTTTCGTTCATCAGGTGATGAAGAAGCAAAAAGCTTAGATAGCGAAGCCGATGCCTCAATGGCATTATCCGCCGCTTGATTAAACATTCCGTAAAATCTCTTTTCGTTTGGAACAAAGTACTTAAGTAAACCTGAAAAATCCATATACTATTTATTAAATGTTTCAATATTTAGATTGAAAAGAGCCCTCTCTTATTCAATTTTTTGCAAATATGTAATTAAGAATTGGTTTATCAATCGTCTTGTTCAACTTTTTACACGAATAGCGCCAAAATTCATTTTATTTAAACTTATTAAGGCTATTGAAGTTAATGTTAAGAAAAAGTTTCTTTGATTATAGTATTGATTTTCAGTTTATTGGTTTGTGTTATTCGTGTGTATTTGGAGAAATATTGCAATAGTTAACAATTTCTTAACATTAACTTTATGTTGATTTAATTTAGGCTTAATAATCACTTAATGTGGTTGGGGTAGTTTTGCCATTGTAAAAGATACGACGGCGAGAAGCCAACATCTTTTAAAAAATAGATAAATCAATTATAAAATATTTAAGAGTACTAACTTGTATGAAAAAGATAAACTTTTTAAGAAATTCAATGGCACTTGTTGCTGTATCGTTAATGGGAATTTTTACTCCTGCATTTGCTCAAGAAGAGGAGTTGTCTCCTACTGAGAAAAACACACAAAGTATTGCTGCATTAGAGAGTAAAGTAAATGCACTTTCAAATCTTAAAGTTTCGGGTTATGTGCAAGCACAGTGGTTGTGGACAGAGGATGCTAATGTTAACGGTATAGATGCTACGAAATTAGGTAAACCATCCGATGCGATGCAAAATCAATTTATGGTTCGCCGTGGTCGTATTAAATTTGCTTATACCTATGGAATTACACAAATTGTTTTTCAACCCGATTTTACAGAAAAAGGTGTTGGTGTAAAAGATGCTTATGCTTTAATTACAGCTCCTACTAAATGGATAGCAGGTCAGGCTGGTATTTTCGACAGACCTTTTGGATATGAAATTTCAAGAAGTTCATCGGTTCGTGAAACGCCTGAGCGTAGTGCTGTTTTCTTGGCTCTTTTCCCTGGTGAGCGTGAAGTAGGTGCGCAAATGATATTAAAAGGTAAGAGCGGTATTTTATCTGATTTTACTTTAAATGCAGGTATGTTCAACGGTAACGGAATAGCTGCTGAAACGGATTCAAAGAAAGATTTCATCGGAAGACTAGCTTATCTTAAAAAGACAGCAAATGCATCTTTTGGTGTTGCAGCTTCTTATTACGATGGTGGTGTTGTTCAAGGTGATTCAAGCTACACATTTAGTGATGGTAAATTTGTAAAGGGAGATGTTGAAAAATATACCTATGCAAAACGTCAGTATATTGGAGCATCGGCTCAATATGTTCAGGATTGGAAGTTTGGTACAACATATTTGTGTGCTGAATTTATTACAGGTACGCAACCTGGTACAAAAAGTGATAATGCCAATCCTGGGAACACAAAACAAAGTGGTGCTATGAGTATCGGTGCAGAGAAGCTTTATATAAGAAGTTTTCAAGGTGGTTATATTCAATGGGCGCAAAATATTGGCGCAACAAAACACACATTAGTCGTTAAGTATGATTTCTACGATCCAAATTCCAAAATTAGTGGTGATGAGATTGGTGTTAAAGGTACAAATACATCAAAAACAGATATCGGTTTAACTGCGATAGGAGTTGGTTATAACTATCGATTAAATGCAAATGTTAAATTTACCGCTTTCTATAATATGGTTAAAAATGAAACATCGGCAAATGTGACTGGTTATAATGAGACAATTCCTGCAGATACTTTTACAGCAAGAGTTCAACTTAAATTTTAATTATAAAAATTTATTGAGTATATTTAAACAACTAATTATATTATCATGAAAAAGAGTTTAATAATAGTTTCCCTTATCATTGGTCTAGGATCATTGGTAAATGGACAAAAGATTAAAGGTTCAGATACTGTTCTACCTTTATCACAAAAAGAGGCTGAGGTCTATTTAAAGGCAAATGCAGGCAAGAGTGTTACGGTTACCGGTGGTGGATCGGGTGTGGGTATGGCTGCATTGGTTGATGGAACTACTGATATTGCTATGGCATCTCGTAAAATTAAACTTGATGAAAAGTTAAAGATTCAAGAGGGTGGAAAAACAGTAGTTGAGAAGATTATTGCTTATGATGCTCTTTCGGTTGTTGTAAACCCTAAAAATCCAGTGAGTAAATTAACTCGTCAACAATTAGAGGGTATCTTTACTGGTAAAATTACAAATTGGAAAGATGTTGGCGGTGCAGATTTAAAAATAGTGGTTTATTCTCGTGAAACAAGCTCAGGAACTTATGAGTTTTTCAAAGAGTCTGTATTGAAGAATAAAAACTATATGTCGTCAATTTTATCAATGCCTTCTACTGGTGCAATTATTCAATCAATAGCACAAACACCTGGTGCAATCGGATATGTTGGGTTTGCCTATACAAATGCGTCGGTTAAAGATTTAGAAGTATCTTATGATAATGGTAAAACGTATGTGGTTCCATCTTACGAAAATGCTAAGAATAAGAGTTATCCAATTGTTAGACCACTGTTCTACTATTATGCAAAATCGGATGAGGCAAAAGTGAAACCTTTTATCGACTTTGTCCTAGGTGCTGAAGGTCAGGAAATTGTTAAAAAGGTGGGATATATATCTGTTAATTAAATGTTGTTTAAATATTAATAATGAATAGATCGTTTAAACGTTATCTAGAGTTATTTATCGAAAAGGTGATGCTCCTAAGTGGGAGTGTCACCTCTTTGGCTATAATACTCATAGTTGTCTTTCTCTTTAAAGAGGGAATAGGCTTTTTTAAGAGCCCTGAGGTTGAACATGGGGTTTCGGTTGTGTTAAATAGTGCAAATAGTATCACGCGTTTGGCTCCAGACGATATGAATGCAGTGTTTGATGGCGACGTTACGAATTGGAAAGAGCTTGGCGGTAATGATGTTGAAATAGAGGTGTTTCATCTGAATGATGTGACAAATTATGTTACAGAGGAGGAGTTGGGTGCCGACATGGAGAATCTGGGGCCAATTTTAACCAAAATTATTGGGGAGCGGCCTGGAATGATTGCCTTTTATCCAACATCGGTTTATGTGCCTAGTGATAGCGTTAAATTGCTTGATACTCACGGAATTGATGTGCGTGAGTTTTTTGCTGGCAAACGCTGGTTTCCAACCTCTCAGCCTGCTCCGTTGTTTGGAGTTATGCCGCTGGTTTTGGGTACACTTTGGGTCTCCTTTTTTGCAATTTTAATTGCGCTTCCTTTTGGAATCGCTGTAGCTATCTATCTTGCCGAGTTAGCCGATCCAAGGGTTAGAAAGACATTGAAGCCAATCATTGAGCTTCTCTCTGGGATCCCCTCGGTTGTCTATGGCTTTTTTGGTCTAATCGTAATTGTTCCATTTATTCGCAATTTCTTTGGTCTTGATGTGGGTGAAACGGCTTTGGCTGGTTCTATCATCTTGGCTATTATGGCTTTACCAACCATTATTACTGTAGGCGAAGATGCGATACGTAATGTGCCCACATCTATAAAAGAGAATTCGTTGGCTTTAGGGGCAACACATTGGCAAACTATCTGGCGTGTTGTATTGCCTTATGCCATTTCGGGTATTGTAACTGCTGCAGTTTTGGGTATTGGTAGAGCTATTGGTGAGACCATGGCAGTGCTTATGGTTACTGGAAATTCGGCTGTAATACCTCATTCCTTATTGCAACCAGTGCGGACTATTCCAGCAACGATTGCAGCTGAATTGGGTGAGGCGCCTCAAGGGGGTACTCATTATCAGGCGCTTTTCTTGCTTGGTATTATTCTCTTTTTAATAACTTTAGTCATTAGTGTAACCGTTGAGTTTGTTTCAACAAAATCACATAAACAACATTTCTAATGGATTATAATAGATCAAAAAAGATTTCTGAATCAATAGCTTTTTGGATTTTCCGAGTTTTAACATTTGGTGTTGTAGGGATTTTAGTCCTTATCTTGGGCTTTTTAGTTTACAATGGCATCAGTGTAATTAGTTGGGATTTCTTAACAAAGTCACCCGAAGATGGTATGACTGGTGGTGGTATTTTTCCTGCCATTGTTGGTACAATGTACCTAGTTGTTGGTTCAATTTTATTTGCTTTTCCCATAGGGGTTATGTCGGGTATCTATATACAAGAGTATGCGCACGAAAATTTCTTGGTTAAGGTTATTCGTGTGATGACCAATAATCTGTCAAGTATTCCTTCTATCGTATTTGGATTGTTTGGGATGTCTTTGTTCGTGAATACTTTAGGGTTTGGGGATTCAATTATTGCAGGTTCGTTGACGCTAGGGCTATTGGTGTTGCCGATGATTATCCGAACAACCGAAGAGGCATTGAAGGCCATTAATAATAGTTACAGAGCGGGTTCGTACGCATTGGGAGCTACTAAGCTACAAACAATTCGACGAGTTTTGCTTCCAATGGCATTCCCGAATATAATTACTGGTTTAATCCTCTCAATTGGTCGCGTTTCGGGCGAAACAGCACCAATCTTATTTACTGTTGCAGCCTATTTCTTACCTAATCTTCCGAATTCAATTTTCGATCAGGTGATGGCGTTGCCTTATCATTTGTATGTGTTGGCTACTAGTGGAACCAATATAGAATTGGCACGTCCGATGGCTTATGGTACAGCGTTGGTTTTAATTTTTATCGTTTTGTTGATGAACTTGATTGCTAATGCTTTACGCAAATATTTTAGCAGAAATATTAAATATTAATATATAAAATAACTTTATGACAATTATTGAAGCAAAGAATCTCGATTTTTACTATGGCGAGTTTCAAGCATTGAAAAATATCAATATTGCACTTGAAAAGAATAGTGTTACTGCATTCATTGGTCCTTCAGGTTGCGGAAAATCAACTTTCTTGCGTCTGATGAATCGAATGAATGACCTTATTGAGAGTTCTCGTTTGACAGGGGAGTTGTTGCTAAATGGGAGCAGTATTTATGATAAGAAGGTGAATGTTACCGATTTACGCAAGCAAGTTGGAATGGTTTTTCAGAAGCCAAATCCTTTTCCTAAATCAATTTTTGAAAATGTTGCTTACGGAATGCGTGTAAATGGTGTGAGCGATAAGAATTTGATTGAGCAAAGAGTAGAAGAGTCTTTGCAAGGAGCTGCTCTATGGAGTGAGGTGAAAGATAAATTAAAAAAATCGGCATTTGACCTTAGTGGTGGTCAGCAACAGCGATTGTGTATTGCGCGTGCGTTAGCCATGAAACCTGAGGTTTTGTTGATGGATGAGCCAGCCTCAGCACTTGATCCACTCTCTACCAGCAAAATTGAAGAGTTGATTTTTGAGTTAAAGCGCGATCTGACTATTGTTATTGTAACGCATAATATGCAACAGGCATCGCGAGTGTCGGATAAAACTGCCTTTTTTTATTTGGGCGAACTAATTGAGTACGATGAAACAAAGAAGATATTCCTAAATCCAAAAGTTGAAGCAACACAAAACTATGTGACAGGTCGTTTTGGTTGATTA
>JAGPHP010000108.1 GCA_018055415.1 Breznakibacter sp.
TCCCTTAACTACATTGTAGCTAGAAACCAAAGGCAAGTTGGCAACTAAATAGGCGCCAATATCTTCGCCCGTCTGTTCTGGACCTTTTTTCGACACTTTAAGGAGTGGAAAAGCCACAACGGTAAGGTCGCCTACTAAATCTTTGCGTGTTAACTGAACTTGTACACTCTCTTTGGCAACTTCTGCTTGGTAGAGATGCGCAACTGCCTCAATAACTTTGCTTTGAATGGTAATTTCAATATTCATATTTTCTATCTATGCTTAAATCTGAAAGGGATATTTAATCCTCAAAATGGAGGTGCAAAGATAGAAAAGTATCATGGATTATTTTGATGTAGGTGAATATTTGTTGCTACCAGCTAATCATCTCTCTTAATTTTTCTAAACTCCATCTTTCCCACACTGCTTTTTGATAGAGTTTTGCATTTTCGCCATCGTTGATCATCTCAATGCCGCTAACAATATTGTTAATGAGATAGAGACGTCTTAGCTTGTTACCACTCTCATCTTCAACTATTTTGCAATTAGGTTCGTTTTGTGCTTCAATATTGAGACTAAACACAAAGGTGTTAAAAACTTCGGCTTTGAGGCGGAATAACTTGTGCTCATACGGTGTAGGGGTGCCAAGTAGGTTTGCGGCCACTATTTCGCCCATGTACTCGGCCTGATGCCAAAGATGGTGGTTACGATGGGCAGGAACATCGGCAACATCCCCAGCCGCATAGATGTTTGGAATGGAGGTTTGTAGATATTGGTTTGTAACAATACCATGACTCACCTCTAGTTTACAACTTTCTGCTAATTGGGTGTTAGGAAGCGCTCCAATGGCGGCTATGATAAGATCGAAGTGGTGTTGTTTGTTGTTAATGAGGAGTTTGTAGCCATTTTCGGACTTAACGCCAGAGGTTATTTGTGAGGCGGTAAGCGTTGTAACGCCTTGATCTTGCATAATTGTTTCGAGAAGTCCACTATACTTAGGCGATAAATTCCGCCCCATGATGGCCTGCTTTTGATCGATGAGAGTCACCTTTTTCTCCAAGAGAGTCATTTGAGATGCTATCTCAACCCCCTCAACCCCTCCTCCAATGACTAAAATATTTTCGGCCTCGTCTAGTGCTCTAATTATTTTATTGGCATGACTTATACGTCTTAAAACTAATATATTAGATGGATCGATGCCCGAAATGAGAGGCACCATTGGACGTAAACCTGTTGCTATAATCAGAAAGTCGTAATGTACCGTCTGTCCATCTATAAGGGTAACCCGATTTTCTTTGGCGTCTATTGCAACTGCTTCGTCGTAAATGAGGTTTATTTGATTCTCCTCGTACCAGCTTTTTGCAACCAGTTCAAAGTCGTTATCAATCTCATTACCCGTTAGTTTTTTGCTCAGATGGGTTCGTTTATAGGGTAGATGTGATTCGTTTGTAACAATGGCAATGGACTCTTCGCTACCTTCACGAAGTTTTTTAACGGCTGTAAGTGAGGCAATTCCGCCACCTATGAAGAGATATTTATAGTGTGTCATGGGTCTTTAAAATAAGTAAGGAGATCGCTTCCAATCTCCTTACAATATAGTAATCTATTTTAATTCTAAAAGGTTGTTGCGAAAACTAAAATCATCAGAGTTAATACTTCGCAGAATTTTCCAAAACTTCTGCCTTCAGCCCTCACTCTTCAGCCTATTTTATACCTCCTCAACCGCTACATAACTCTTCAATAGCTCATCTTGTACTTCAGTAGGCACTTTCTCGTATTTGCTGAATTTCATGCTGTACGATGCTCTACCACCAGTGATTGAGCTGAGAGAGGTTGAGTATTTATTGAGCTCTTTAAGTGGAATCTTTGCTTTTATCACCTCAAAACCTCTTTCGCTACTCATCCCTTCGATGATGGCGCGGCGTCCTTGAAGGTCGCTCATCACATCTCCCATTCTGTCCGATGGAACTTTGATCTCTACATCGTAAATAGGTTCCAAAATTTTAGGTCCTGCGTTTTTAAAGGCTTCGCTAAAGGCATGGCGCCCTGCTAAACGGAATGACAACTCGTTTGAGTCCACGGCGTGCATTTTCCCATCATATACATAAACCCGAATGTCGCGAGCATACGAGCCAGTAAGTGGTCCCTCTTCCATCTTCTCCATGATACCTTTTTGAATACCAGGTAAGAAACGGGTGTCAATAGCACCACCAACAATGCAGTTGCAGAAGACTAGTTTGCCTCCCCACGAAAGTTCTGTTTCGCTTACATCGCGGATGTTGAGTTTAAATTCCTGTCCATCTACTTTAATTGAGGTAAGTGGTTGAGAGCCCTCTTCAAAAGGCTCAATAATGAGATGAACCTCGCCAAACTGACCTGCACCTCCCGATTGTTTTTTATGACGATAGTCTGCACGCGCTTTTTTAGTAATCGTCTCGCGGTATGGTATTCGAGGGGTAATGAAATCTACAAGAATCTTATCGTCGTTTTCCAAAGTCCATTTAACAGTGTTCAGGTGGAATTCACCTTGTCCGTATAAGATGGTCTGTTTTAGCTCTTTAGAGTGTTCGATGATAACCGTTGGGTCCTCTTCGTGAATACGTTGAAGCGCTTCATTCATCTTCTCTTCATCTGCCTCAACACGTGCTTTAATGGCCGTTCTGAATTTTGGTTCAGGATAATGAATAGGTTCGAAGATATATTCGCATCCTTTTTCGTTAAGCGTATGGTTGGTATGAGTCTCTTTGAGTTTAACGGTGCCGCCAATATCGCCTGCTACTAATTCGGAAACTTTATGGCGCGTATTTCCTGCTACGCAAAAGAGTTGAGTTAAGCGCTCTTTGGAGCCTTTGTTCATGTTAATCAGATCGTCGCCCTCGCGCACAGTACCCGACATCACTTTGAAAAAGGATACCTCGCCTAAGTGCGGTTCGATGCTTGATTTGAATACAAAGATAGAGGCTGGGCCTTTAGGGTCACATGGCACTGTTTTTCCATCCACAGTTTTAACCGTGTCGAAGTTGGCCACGTTAGGAACAATAAGTCCTAAGAACTCGAGTAGACGGCGAATGGCCATCTCTTTTTTTGCCGAAACGCAAAATACTGGAAACATATCTCGAGCTATTAATCCAGCGCGAATGCCGCGTCGTAACTCTTCTTCATTAAGTTCTCCTTTTTCAAAAAAGAGCTCCATGAGTTCGGGATCGTTTAATGCGGCTGCTTCCACTAAAATATTATGTAGTTCATCTGCTTTTTCTTTTTCAGATGCAGGAATTTCTGAGATTGTAGGAACACCTCCTTGTGGACCCCACGAGTACATTTTCATGCGCAGCACATCAATGATGGCGTTGAAGGACGGGCCTTGCGTAATTGGGTATTGAACAATTACCACTTTGTCGCCAAAACTCTCTTTGGCATGGTCAACGGTGTGTTCGAAGTTCGATTTTTCGTGATCGAGTTGGTTAACAACGAAGATGACGGGTTTGTGATATTGATCGGTATATCGGAATAGAATTTCGGTATTCACTTCGATGCCTTGTTTGGCATTTAAAACGAGTAGGGCAGTATCCGTAACGTTAAGTGCAGCAATGGCGCCATTTATAAAGTCGTCAGATCCGGGGCAATCGATGATGTTTAGCTTTTTGTCGAGGTATTCGGCAAAAAATACCGATGAATAAACCGAGTAACCATATTCATGCTCTACGCGGTGGTAGTCTGATACGGTGTTTTTGGCCTCTACATCCCCTTTTCGAGCGATTACGCCCCCCACCACAAGCATTGCCTCTGCAAGAGTGGTTACGCCCGAGCCGCTGCTCCCGAGGAGCGCGATGTTTTTGATTTGTTCTGCTGGATAGACTTTCATACGAATATAATTTTGAGTTTATAATGTCGTATGGAACAATCATGCTTCGATATCGTCGTTGTGCATTCAGATGGGTTGCATCATTGTTTCATAACTTGATGTTTTAATTGGATTGAAGTGATCCTATCGGCACGAAATCGTCTATCTCAAAGTTAATCATTGAGATGAAAAATGCAACATTTTTTAACTGTTTTTTGATGGGGATGGATTGTGGGTGTAACGCAGAGGTTCGCTGGGTGTGGCGCTAAGTTTAGCCAAGGATGTTTTTTGTATTTAGCTTAATGTTAGATGATTAAAGCTATTTAACAGATGTTGTTGCACTTAAAATAGATGACTCACTTTTATATTTCAAGCTCTGTTTTGCTTACCTTTGTATTTATAAACGCTCGTATAGAGGCAAGTGAGAAAAAAATCAAACAAATATTGTAGTACGAAATAATATGAGGCTTCAAGTAATACATGATGAAAAAGGAAAAGATACGGGAGTATTTATTCCTATTGAGTACTGGACATTAATTAAAAGTCAATACCCTGATATTGAAGAAGTAGATGCTGTATTGTCAGATTGGGAAAAGGATTTGATAGAGACGAGACTTGATGCAATAACTAAAAATCCATTGAGGTTAAAGTCGGGTGAGGATCTTTTAAAAGAGTTAAAACGCAAAATTTAATGACATACATTTTAAAGTACTTTGATGAGGTTGAATTAGATGTACATGTTGCTAAAGTTTGGTACAAAGAACAAAAAGAGGGATTCGAGATTGCATTTGCAGATTCAATTGCGAATGCAATTGCCCATATTGTCGAAATGCCCAAAATGTACTCTATTCGTTATAAAAATATTCGCGTAGCGCACCCTAAAATATTTCCATACAATATTTATTTTTATATAGATGAACCAAATGCAACGGTTGTAATTATTGCCATTGTACATAGTAAGCGTCATCCAAGAGTAGCTAAGAGGAGAGTCTGATTTTTAATCTAATCCAATTATGAAGATTTTTTTTATTATTGCTCTATCTCAATCAAATTGAACTTTAAGGCGTTAATGTTGATCATGGTTTGGTAATCTTCGCCAGCTTCAAAAATATCGTCACCAAGTTCTTCATAAAACCAGTTTATCTCTACCGAATTTCCCATTTTACTGATGAGTTCGAGTCGTTTTAGGATATCAAGAATGCACTTTGATGAACTGGTGTTGAAATATTCGAGCTGAAAATTTACGATGGTATGTGCACTAGGCGATGAGCCATATTGTTCGAGCCAACTAGCAATTTGTTCATAAAAGGCTAGTGAATTTTCGGGAATTGATCTCCCTTTAATCTCAATAATTCCAGATGCGGCATCGAGTATCACAAATGGCGTTTTACGGGTTGCTTCTCTTATAATTGGTTCCATCGTAAACGTATCGGTTAGATACAAATATATTCATTTTTTTGTTTTTTTGCTCTGGGTCGTGTCTATTTGTTTTGAAAAATAGGTAGAGACATGGCATGCCATGTCTCTACGATATGCATACCATGTCTCTACGATATGCATGCCATGTCTCTACGATATGCATACCATGTCTCTACGATATGCATACCATGCCTGAACGATGAGGATTGCCATCCGCTGAGTATATGAGATTGAATTAAGCCACCAATGATACGCCCAAATAAATAGAATAAGGAGTTTTTTTTAGATTGTCAAATTAACTACCTTTGTGCTCTGAAAATAATTTATGGCGAGGATTTTAGCAATCGATTTTGGAAAGAAAAAGTGCGGAATTGCGGTGACGGATTCGTTGAAAATTATTGCCAATGGGCTTGATACGATTGAAACGCCAAAGTTACTCGATTTTTTGGGTAAATACATTGAAAAAGAGCCTGTTGAGATGTTTATTATGGGTAAGGCAACCCGCTTTTCGGGTGAAGATTCGGAGGTGATGCCCTTGGCTCGTGAATTTGTGGCAAAACTAGAGAACAAATTTCCAACCATACCCGTTACTTGGGTAGATGAGCGTTTTACGTCGAAGATGGCGTTTCAGACAATGGTAGATAGCGGATTGAAGAAGAAAGATAGAAAAGATAAGAATTTGGTGGATAAAATTAGTGCAACCATCATTTTGCAATCGTATTTAGAACAAATAAGAAATAGTTATTAAGAATGATTTTACCTGTTGCAGTTTTTGGAAGTCCTGTATTAAAGGAGGTTGCAAGTGATATTGATAAGAATTATCCTAATCTCCAAGAGGTTATTAGCGACATGTTTGAAACAATGTATAAAGCCGATGGAATAGGTTTAGCGGCTCCTCAAGTTGGTTTGTCTATTCGTCTGTTTGTGATTGATGCTTCGCCGTTACATGAAGATCACCCCGAATTGGCTGACTTTAAGAAGGTCTTTATAAATGCTCAAATTTTGGAGACTTTAGGCGATGAGATATGGGAAAATGAAGGTTGCTTGAGTCTGCCAGGTATTAGGGAAGATGTTTTGCGTCCAACAGGCATTAAGATTAAGTATTTGGACGAAAATTTTGTTGAGCATACTGAAATCTTTGAAGGTTTTGGTGCTCGAGTTATTCAGCATGAGTACGATCATATTGAGGGTAAGGTATTTACCGATAGGCTGTCGATGCTAAAAAAACGGCTATTGAAAGGTAAGTTGACCTCTATTTCAAAAGGAATTGCCGATGTGGCATACCGTATTAAAACAGGTGTAAAATAGATTTTAAAGTACTTATATAAAACGAGGCAACTATTCGGAATGAGTAGTTGCCTCGTTTGTTTTATTCTTATTACAAAAATTTGCCGTCATAATCGCTTCGTGGATCTTTTGCCATGTCGATAACTCGATGAACGCCACAGTTTCCTTTCTTAAAGGTTGCGGTTCCACCATTATATGCACGCGGAATACCCCATTGTCCATTAAAGATTTTCCCTGCCGAATCGATGTCGTCGTGCAGATGGCCAAAGAGTAAAACGTCAATTTTGTTTTCAATTATCTCCTTAAGATCTTGATCGTCTTTTAGTTGCAGTCCTAGTTTGAAGTTGAACGGATGGTGGTGTAGGTAAACAACCTTTTTAAGTTTTGCATGTTTTGGGTCGTTAATGATGTTACTGAGTCGCTTTAATTGATCTTTTCCAATTTCGCCTTGCGCGAGCATTCTGTCGTACCAGTGAAGCTCGTCGGCTGTGGAGTCGAGACCGATAAACAGAACATTATCAATGATATCCACTTTTGGATATTGCAAGTTTACATCGCCATAAAAACGCTCTTTAAAGATGGAGACATATTTAGGACTAGCCCAAGAGCCTGTTCCGTAGTTGTGATTTCCAGGAATGACTAAAACGGTATAGCCTCTGCTTTTTAGCTTGTTTATATAGTCAATGGCTTCGTCTGTTTGGGCATCGTGGGTCGCATTTTCGACTAAATCGCCTGTAATTACAATAACATAGTCGCTGGCTGGTTGCTTAAGAAAAGTGATGTTTTCGATAATTTTTTGGAAAAGGGTTCCGCAATCTTCAAATCCAATATGTAGATCGGATAGATGGATGATCTTTTTCATGGTGCGTGTTTTTGATCCCTCTAATTTATGAATTTATTTTTCTAAATAACGTGAGTTCGATCTAAAAAATTAACATCTCAGGTTTAGTCATTATACGCGATAAGTGTTTTCTATCCTATCTGTTATTTCTCATTTTTACGATCCTTTGGATCGTCCATTCATAGCCGTGGGTGATTAACCCACGGTAATGAATGTGTATATCTCCATTTCGATCCATAGGATCGATCAATTTGTATATTTCACACTATCTAATACCACATCCTCATCGATCCTATGGATCGATGAGGATGTGAATTACCTTATACCGTGGACTTACATCTACGGCTAGAAATGGTTGTTCCGATGGAACAATGACGAGTAAATAGACAAATTATCACATCGAACTCACGTTAAATAAAAAACAAATCCAACCTTAATTGAAAGATTGGATTTGTCCGCATTTGAAGGGATTAATTTAATATTCAATTAGTTGTAATGAGTTACATCTGTTCGTAATCATTGTTTTTATCCTCCTTGATATTCAAATTCAAATTAACACCACTTGTTGTTCCGTCTTCTTTTGGAGTTCGTGAAACGGCTTTACCCTCTGTTTCATACTCATTTTGCTCATTTTTTACATGATCGGTGAGTTTTAATCCTTTAAGGGCTTCTTGTAGTGTTTGAATTTGAGCAGAGATCTCCACAATAGAGTCGCGTAACTCATTGTCTTCCATTTTAAAGAAGGAGATGGTTTTGGTGAGTTGTTCTGCTTGTTCGATGAGTGTAGAAGCGTTAGCGGATAGCTCTTCGGCCGATCCTGCATTTTCCTGTGTTACTTGATTGAGTTGTGTTATGGCACTATTAATTTGCTCAGCACCAAGGTTCTGCTCAACACTAGCCACGGTAATTTCCATTACCAAACGAGCTGTTTCTTGAA
>JAGPHP010000109.1 GCA_018055415.1 Breznakibacter sp.
GTTAGCTTTCCAGCTTTCAACTCCGACTTCACAATTGGATTACAACAAGTTCCACTTAACATCGTTTTCATCATTCTTTGCGGATTATGTACCTCTGTAATGTGGCCTAGCATTTTCAACCTTGCCACTTCAGGCTTAGGAAAATACACCGCAATGGCATCAGGTATCTTTATGGTAATGGTTTGTGGTGGTGGTATCTTACCAGCTATTCAAGGTGTTGTTGCCGATATGGCGGGCTACACAGCAAGCTACTGGGTTCCTTTAATCGGACTTCTTTACCTTATCTATTTTGCCCTTGTTGGTAGCAAAAACGTTAATAAAGACATCGTGATCGACTAATTCAACGCACGTTATATACAAAAAGAGGAGCTTTAGGGCTCCTTTTTTTATATTAATTTGGGCGTGCCACCCAAATGGGCAAATCCCGTACAGAGGCACAGCTGTGCGTCTCTAGCAGCCCCCTTCCTCTGGTGCCCATTTGGCTGTCGGTCTGCGGCTGCAACTCCTCGTTTTGTCTCCGCAAGCTACGCCAAAACTGCGGGGTTTCCGCCTACGCCCTCACGCGTTGCCATAGTAGCCCTTAACAATATTAAAAAAACTCTAAAAAAGATAATCATCTATTTGAAAATAAACCTACATTTGAAAAACAATCTACCACTTAGCCCATGACAAAAAATACTCTTTTCAAAATATTGTCTATATCTCTTCTCACAACCTTTTCCAGTTGCAATTTCAACAGCGTCATCTTTGGACCATGGAAAAACGCTCCTTCGTCTAGAAATTTTAGCTGGAAACAAGGAAACGATACAATACACCTTAGTTTTAACGGTTCAAACTATCAACCTACCTACATTCGAAATCAAAAAGACACAATAAAGTTTGATTTTAGCATAGAAAGCGTAGTCTTTAAGAGTGCAAATGGCAATCTGCTCAATGGATGGTTCTTAATCCCTAAAAACAAACAAAACAATATAACAATACTACACCTACATGGAAATGCAGGTAATTTATCAAGTCAACTAAATACAATTTCACCGCTAGTTAAGCAAGGATTTCAGGTATTTATGTTCGATTATAGTGGTTATGGATATTCTGAAGGATCACCCTCTAAAGAGAATATCTTAGTTGACGCAAACTCAGCTTTTGATTATCTAAAAAATAGAGAGAAACTTAAAAAAGATAAATTCGTCATTTATGGTCAGTCACTCGGTGGTTGTATTGGAGTTGTATTAGGCGAACAACGACAAAAAGAGATTGATGGACTTATTATTGAAGGTGCATTTACCTCTTATAAAGGAATGGCGTCTAACTATCTTCCAGTTATTGGCAGTTCACTCGTAGCGCAAGATTATAGCGCAATAAGCTCCATCGAAAAATTTCATAAACCTATTCTCATTATCCACAGTAAAGAAGATCAAGTAATTCCCTTTAAAATGGGGAAAGAACTTTATGAAAAAGCCAATAATCCAAAAGAATTTTTTGAGATAAATGGGTTTCACATCTGTGGTGCCATAAATTACCCAAACGAGATTGCTTTAAAAATACGACACTTAGTTAATGATACAGCTCTATAGACCTGGACACTAATTAATACCCACCTTACCGCGTTAACGAACGATGCAAAAAAACATAGTAACTCACTCCCAAAACAGATACCAAAACGCCACATACTTGCAAAAAATGCAATAACTGAATCGAACCATTTGAGAATGCAACCAGTACAAATTCGCCAACTACCAAAATCGGTAAAACTATACTCAAAAAGGCAGCTACCAGATAAGTTGTGCTGCTAATCAAATTCAAAAAACGTAAACTCCTACTGATATTAAAAATCCAAATCGCAAACACTACTACCCCAATCCATCCTACTATATAATAAGGTAATACGTTAAATGCAGCTCCCCTCTCAATTTTCATCCGTAACAGAAATAACAAAACTGCCCCAAGGGCAACCAAAGGTGCGCTTATATTACCAACAAAATTTAACCCCTTTTGGGCTTTATAATAGGTATTAATCTGATCGTGCAAATGTCTTACCAAGCTAAAAATGGCAACACCCTTAATAATTTGTAATGGATAAACTAGGTAATCAATCCAAAATACAGACGTTGTAAAAAGTATATTATCAACCTTTAATAATGCTATCACCCCAATTAGAAACTCTATCGAAATCAATCCAATAATGGTTATGTTGAAACTTCTCTTTAAGTTAGACGAAATCATCTTACCGCTTCTTTGAATTTGTTACATCTCCGGCTCCACTCTGCTTTTCGGTAAGTTCACGCTCATAATAGGTATCAAAGCTAATAGAGTCAATTTGTGCAAAACCAATCACATCTTGCTTAAACCACTTGCCGTTTTCATCTATCAATTTAACTTCAATGGCATCTTTTAAAACATCGATAACTTTACCTACATAATAGGTATCACCATTCTGATTAGTAAAGATGGAGATGAGCTTTTCACTCTTCTTAATCCACTTAAAGAAATCGCCAAAACTATTAAGCGAAGAAAGAGGAATGCCATTAGCTATAAGTGCCCAATTATTCACCTCAATAGCTGCCAACTCCTCTTCATCTAAATGTCGAAAATTACCTATCTCCTGATTCTTTAAAAGCGTTAATCCATCATAACAACCCATTGAGTCATCAAAGGTAACCATCAAAAAAATCTCTTCGTTGGCTTTCAGGCAGATACCCGTAAAAAATTCATCTCTAACTGGCAACATATCCACATATAGTGGTACATGTTTTTCTATTTCATTTTCCATCAATTATCTATTTTTTGCAAAGATGCGTATTTTTTATCGCCTATTACACACTTAAATCATCCAAAAAAGCAATCGACGCACACCCGACTTTGTTCAAAAAATGAGATAGAAAGAATAAATCGACGTTTTTCTGTAAAATAGTTAACATAATAATTTCGCAAACGGTAGTCCAAATGTTAAAAAAGGTAGCTAAAAAGAGGATTTTCAATGTTTTATAAAAAATAATTTAATGTTTAACAAATTGTTGAAAACCCTAGAAAACAGAGGGGCTATCCGAAATTAAAGACCAAAAACAGTTATTTTGCCTCAAAACACACAATTATCCATATTACTGTCAGACATTGAGGACTTTAACAAATAGTATAAAGCTAATTTAACTATTTTTCACACAAAAAGCGGTCACGATAATTTGGTCAAAACATGCTTTTCAGCATAATTTTGCACTGAAAAGGAATCAATAGGAGCTCGCTCCAAAATCCATTTCAGAGTTAATGGGTAGGTAGTTCATCATCGATCCCGAGTGTTAACCAAACAATAATTAATGAAAAACATAAAATTCTTATCATTCATTTTTTTAGGAGCATTGGTCATTCTATCGTTCAATTCTAACACGGCTAAAAGCGCCATTGGATTAGAAGTAGGCGACAAAATCCCAACCATCAACGCACAATCAATCCAAGGATCCACTTTTGATCTAAAAAATTTAAAAGGAAAAATGGTCATTGTGAACTTCTGGGCCTCTTACGATGCTGAATCAAGAGTTGAAAATTTTGCAAAATCTAACCTAATTAAAAAGTACAAAACCGAAAAATTTAAAGATGGCGACGGCTTAGCTTTCGTTAGTATCTCTTTCGATCGCTTTAAATCACCACTTATGCAAGCCATTGAACGCGATGGACTAAGTGAAGCAATTAATATTTGCGACTTTAAAGGAGTAAACTCCGAACTTGCAAAGGCATTCGGAACAGCCATTCCAACACAATTTCTTATTGACGGAAATGGCTTTATTATTGCCAAAAGCTCAAAAGTACAAGATATTGCACTTGCTCTGGAGAAATATCTAACACACTAGAACAACACTGTAAATTAAATAAAACTACTTATTAAACGACCATCGAGTTTATTCAAATGAACTTTGTGGTCGTTTTTTTATTTTACTTACATTTGCAAACCATTATAATTTAGAAATATATGAAGACATTAACCTTATTATCGTTCCTACTTATTGGAATTTCTGTATCGTGCCAAATCGCACCTAAAAAAGAGTTAGCTATTGGTGATAAGGCGCCCGAACTTAGTTTTAAAACTCCCGAAGGCAAAATATTGGCCCTATCCTCTTTTAAAGGTGACCTAGTCTTAATTGATTTTTGGGCATCATGGTGCGGTCCGTGCCGTAGAGAGAACCCAACAGTAGTAAAAGCCTACAACGAATACAAAGACGCAAAATTTACCGAAGGTAAGAAATTTGTCATTTATAGCGTCTCTTTAGATAAAGATATGGAGGCTTGGAAAGGTGCTATTGCGGCAGATAAGTTAGTATGGACATCACACGTTAGCGACCTTGGTGGTTGGCAATCAAAACCAGCAGAAATCTACAACGTGCACTCAATACCATCCAACTATCTAATAAATGGGAAAGGCGTCATCATTGCTAAAGATTTGCGCGGTGAAGAACTTATAGAAAAATTAAAATCACTCAAAAAATAGAATTCTAAAAGATCAATTTGGTAATATTTAAATCGAAATGCTGCCAAAATGCCCACTCGTAGCCTTAAAATATGTCAAAGTGACCAGTAAAGGGAGTTTGGCAACATTCTTGTAACTTCCTTATCACTAATTAAAACAATTGATTTACTCATTTAAGTTATGTCAAAACATTCGCATAAAAACGAAGAGGCCGAAAAAGAGCCAGTAAACACTCAAGCAGAAGAGAGTGGTGCTAATAGCACAGAGACTGCCGAAGCAACCACCGAAACAGCTCCTGTTCAAGAACTTACTGTAGAAGAGGAACTTACTAAAAAAATAAATGAACTGAACGATAAATACCTGCGCCTAAGTGCAGAGTACGACAACTACCGTAAACGCACTCTTAAAGAGCGTGCAGATCTTCTTAAAACGGCTGGCGAGTCGGTTTTGATAAGTATTCTTCCTGTGGTAGATGACTTTGAACGTGCATTATCACATCTAAATGAAGCTACCGATTTAGAAGCAATTAAAGAGGGCATTGTACTGATTCACAAACGTTTTACCGACTATTTAAGCCAAAAAGGTGTAAAAGCAATCGAAACAAATGAGGCACCTTTTGACACCGATTTGCACGAAGCTATTACAATAATTCCAGCTCCAACCGCCGAACTTAAAGGCAAAGTGATGGATTGTGTTGAAAAAGGATACACCCTTCACGACAAAGTAATTCGTCACTCTAAAGTAGTGGTAGGAGAGTAAGTTGAGTTTTTAAAGGCCGTTCAAATTTAGATTATGTCAAAAAGAGATTATTACGAAATACTAGAAGTTTCAAAAAACGCATCTGCCGATGAGCTAAAAAAAGCTTATCGTAAAAAAGCGATCCAATATCACCCCGATAAAAATCCGGGCGATAAGGCTTCGGAAGAGAAGTTTAAAGAGGCTGCCGAGGCTTACGAAATTCTTAGCGATCCTCAAAAACGTCAACGCTACGATCAATTTGGTCATGCTGGCATGGGCGGAAATGGCGGCTACAGTGGCCAAGGAATGAATATGGATGATATCTTCTCTCATTTTGGCGACATCTTTGGTGGCGGCGGATTTGGCGGATTCGGCGGATTTGGTGGCGGTGGTCGCAGCCAAGGACGTAGAGTAAACAAAGGCTCAAATCTTCGTGTTAAGGTAACGCTTAACCTCCAAGAAATTGCGAACGGAGCTGAGAAAAAACTTAAAGTTCGCAAATCAGTAGAGTGTAACACCTGTCATGGAAAAGGTGCTGAAAAAGAGAGCGACTTCCAAACGTGTTCAACCTGTAAAGGAAGCGGCCATGTAACTCGCATAAGCAACACCATTTTAGGACAAATGCAAACATCGGCTACCTGCCCAACATGTAATGGCGATGGTAAAATCATCACCAACAAGTGTAAAGCATGTGCGGGTGAAGGTATCGTTACAGCCGAGGAGGTAATCTCGGTAAATATCCCAGCAGGCGTTGAAGATGGAATGCAACTTCAAGTATCGGGTAAAGGAAACGCTGCTCGACGTGGTGGAATTAATGGCGATCTACTGGTAGTTATTGCAGAAGAGGCGCACCCTGAACTTATTCGCGATGGCGTAGATCTTATCTACCCTCTCTATATTAGTGTTCCAGATGCTATTTTAGGGTGCTCTGTTGAAATCCCAGCGGTGGATAGTCGCTTAAAACTAAAAATTGAGCCAGGAACGCAACCGGGTAAAATCCTGCGTCTTAAAGGTAAAGGATTACCAGAGGTTCAAAGCTACGGCAGAGGCGACTTACTCGTAAAAGTAAATGTTTTCATTCCAAAAGAGATCTCAAAAGAGGAGAAAAAAACCATTGAGAAACTTCAAACGTCTGACTCTTTTAACCCCACAACTGCCGAGGCTAAAGGGTTATTTAGCAAATTGAAAAATATATTCGAATAACGGTTAAATGTCTTAATTCAAGAAAAAACAACTAAAAATCGAAAATAGCTCCAAAAAAATTGTGCTATTTAAAAAAAAGTTTATAAAATTGCACTCATAAGAATTGTAAAAGATGACCGTATTAAATAAAAATATCAATTGGTGGTGGCACAGCTGTAATTTATTCCAGATGGGGTGAAGGCATTGTGCTATTCTCTAAGCAGAAATAACAAGGCTTACCTATCTCAGGTAAGCCTTTTGTTTTTTCTATAATCAACTAAAAATTAACAGACTTAAAAATATTAAGTATGAAAAAGATAAAAATTAAAAGTATTGCACGCAAAATTCCGGCTAACATAGCTGACGTGATAACACCAGTAAGTATCTACCTGAAAATCAGAGACAAGTATCCTAACTCAATACTTCTTGAGAGCTCCGATTATCACGGAAATAGCAACTCTCTATCTTTCATCTGCTTCGAACCTATTGCCGAATTTTTAATTGATAATGGAACTTTAACTACCACCTATCCAAACGGCAAAGTTGCTAAAACAAGCGACTTTTCCAAAATTTCGGTTCCCGATAAACTAGATTCCTTTATCAACGCCTTTGATGTAGATGGACACGACTCCCCAATTAAAATCAATGGCTTTTTTGGTTATGCGGGCTACGATGCCGTTCAATACTTTGAGACGATTAAACTACAAGCGCAACGCAAAAGCGAACACTCAATTCCTGAGATGCGATATGTATTTTATAAATATATTCTTGCATTTAACCACTTCTCTAATCTCCTCTATTTAATAGAGAATTTAACAGAAGAGGCTACTAGTGAGATAGATACACTTATTAAGAGTCTTAGCAACCGCTCAGTTTCTACCTTTAACTTTAAAACTCAAGGTGATGAAAAATCCAATATCACCGATGAGCAATACCTTGAAATGGTGAAAAAAGGAAAAGAGAGCTGTTACCGTGGTGATGTCTTCCAGATTGTTCTTTCTCGTCAATTTAGTCAGGGGTTTTTAGGTGACGAATTTAACGTTTATAGAGCTTTACGAAATATCAATCCATCACCTTACCTATTCTATTTCGATTACGGAAGCTACAAAATATTTGGATCATCGCCTGAAGCTCAACTCATTATAAGCAAAGGAGTTGCAACTATTAATCCAATCGCTGGTACATTCCGACGCACAGGCGACGATATCAAGGATAAAGAGCTTGCTGTAAAACTTTCACTCGACCCAAAAGAGAATGCCGAACATGTAATGCTAGTTGATTTGGCTCGAAACGATTTGAGTCGCAATTGTAAGAACGTAAAAGTCAACACATTCAAGGAGGTTCAATACTATTCACATGTTTTACACTTAGTAAGCGATGTAAGTGGCGAGTTAAAGCCAGATTCAAATACTTGCCGAGTAATGGCCAACACCTTCCCAGCAGGAACTCTATCGGGTGCACCAAAATTCAAAGCAATGGAGCTAATCGATAGCTTCGAAAACCAAAACAGAGGATTTTATGGCGGTTGTATCGGTAATATTGGTTTAGATGGAGGATTTAATCAAGCCATTATGATACGCTCATTTTTGAGTAAAAACAATACCCTATTCTGTCAAGCAGGAGCAGGTGTCGTTTCGGTTTCAGTAGAGGAGCTTGAACTTGCAGAGGTTAACAATAAACTGGGTGCTTTGAAAAAAGCTATCGAAATGGCTAAGGAGTTTTAATAAGTAAAATATTGATTATGAAGATATTAGTTTTAGATAATTACGATTCATTTACATACAACCTAGTTCACTATTTAGAAGAGATATTGAACGATCGCGTGGACGTTTATCGCAACGATGAAATTTCATTAGAAGATGTAAATCTATACGACAAGATTGTTCTCTCTCCCGGCCC
>JAGPHP010000288.1 GCA_018055415.1 Breznakibacter sp.
TCGTAAATGGATATGAGGAGTATGAAAATGGAAAGATCTCACGTTTGAAGAGCTATAATAGTGTATCGGTTTTGATATCGGATGTGGACTACAATGGAGAGGCTGTTTTTTATGATGTGACCAACGCCAAGAGCTATAAGTGTACATATAAAAATGGAGAGCCATTTGAGGGTACTAATGTTAAATTTGATAGCTATTATAATGGTATTACCTCTTTATCGAACTATAAAAATGGATTGATTGAGGGCGAGAGTTATGAGTATGAGTACGATTATAATAGCTCAACCTACGTGCCATCAACGGTTACAACTTATAGTGGTGGTAAACTTAATGGGTTGTTCAAGCAGTTTAGAAATGGTGTTTTGGCGTCAACGTGGAACTATGTAAATGATGTAGCTAGTGGAGCGACTTCGTTCTATGATGCGGAAGGGGAGCTACTCTCAACAGCCATTTATAAAGATGGATTGCCTTATGATGGGGTGGTTTATGAGTTTGATTATCTGCATCAGGTTTCGTCGATTATACCTTATAAAAATGGGGTAATTGATGGTGAGGCTAAATATTATGAAGATAATATGCTGAATTATACCTTGTTGTACTTGAATAATGATATTGTAAAACAGGTCTCTTATTTAGAGGGAGTAGCAAAATATAGTTTGGTTTATAGAGATGGAATGAAATATGAGGGAGATGAGTTTAGCTCCAATACTTTAACGCACTATGTTAATGGTGTTGAGACACTTTCGACGGAATATGCTGATGAAGCCATGACTTCGATTGTAAAAAAGCGCGTTACGGTGGGAGAGGTGGTAACTGAGTCGGTTTATTATTCGAATAACCAGCTAAAATCAAGCATCGACTACAAGGGGTATTCAAAAGATGGCCGAGCTCGTTTCTTCTCTACTGATGGTGAGGAGATTGCAAATGGTTATTTTGTTGACGATTACCCTTCTTCAGGTTCTTTTGTCTATTTCAGTTACGATAATGACTTGGCTTATTTGCGTGTTGAGATTAGTTCAAAGCAGGTTGTGGTAACCGAATTTATTGACAATAGTAAAAAACGTACCGTTCGTTACGATTTGCTTGCTAGTGATAGCGAACTTCAAAGTACCGAAATTTCGAATATTATTAGCGGGCTGAGCTCCATGTTCCCTGATTATAAGGTGGATAGTGGGTATTAATTGGCTTATAATTAAAGAGGAATCTTATACTTTGTTTTGAGTTGTCAATTTATGACATCTCAAAACTCTATATCTTCTCTTCGGCCAAATCAACCACCTGAACCAAGGCGATAGAGCTTTTGTGGCGCTTGATGATAGAGAACTCGTATTGGTCTAAAACAATGCGCTCTTTTACATTTGGTATGTGTCCAAATTGAACTATCAGGTAACCGGCCAAAGTCTCGTATTGCTCATCTTTTTCTATGGGGCGAGGCAGATATTCATTAATATCGTCAAGAGCTGCGGAGGCTATGACACTAAATGTTTTGTCTCCAATTTTCTCTACAAACGGAATCTCGTTGTCGTACTCGTCTTGAATCTCGCCTACAAGCTCCTCGAGGATGTCTTCCATGGTTATAATTCCCTCAGTACCACCATATTCATTGACAACCAATGCCATTTGTTGATGTTTCACCTGAAACTCATTAAGAAGCTGACCAATAAGCTTGGTTTCTGGAATGATATGCATTGGTCGCATGATAGAGCGAATATTTATGGGTTCTCCCTTTTTTAGCGATGAGATGAGGATATCTTTGAGGTAAACTACGCCTACAATATTATCTAAATTATCTTCGTAAAGAGGGATGCGTGAGTAGTTCTCTTCAATAACTTTCTCTAAATCAGATTGAGTAAACTTCTTAATATCTATGGCAAAAACACGTGTTCGAGGCACCATGATTTGCTTGGCTGTTTGCTCGGAGAATTCAAAGGCGTTTTTTATGATTTTGTACTCGGCAGCATCAATTTTTCCCGTTTCCTGACCCTGTTGAACCAGTAGGCGAAGCTCTTCATTGGTATGCACATCGGCTTCATGCACTGCTGTTATTCCAACTGCCTTAAGGAACAAATTGGCAATCCCATTAAGTACCCAAATAAATGGGCGGAATATAAAGAAGAACATGTGTAGCGGATAAGCCAATAGGAGAGTAGTCTTTTCCGAACGTTGAATGGCGATAGATTTAGGCATTAACTCGCCAAAAACAATATGTAACACCGTTATCAAGGTGAAAGCTAAAGGGAGTGCAATTTTATGCGCAATCTCTGGATTTGGCTCAATACCAAATAGTACCATGAGTGCAATAATGATTTTTGAAACAACGGGCTCTCCAATCCAACCCAACCCAAGACTGGCAATAGTGATACCCAATTGCGTAGCGGCTAAATATCCGTCGAGGTGCGAAGTGATGTGTTTTGAAAGTACTGCGGCTCGATGTCCTGCTTTAACTTTAACTTCGAGTTGAGAGACCCTTACTTTAACTATGGCAAACTCGGCTGCCACAAAAAAACCGTTTAAAGCAACTAAAATTAGGGTTATTAATATATCAGAGATCATAAAATGCTGTAAGTAAACTTGGTACAAAT
>JAGPHP010000110.1 GCA_018055415.1 Breznakibacter sp.
ATTTATTGATGCTCGAATTCGTGCAAGGGGCTTTAAAAAGGAGACTTGGGTTCCAATTCTTAAAGATGATGGTTCGGTAGAGTGTTATGCTCCTCGATCCATTGTTCATGCAAAAACCTTTTTATTGCATCCTGTTGTTCATCTGCATGTTGTGAATAGTGAGGGCATCTATCTTCAAAAACGACCTATTACAAAACTTATTCAACCCGGTAAGTGGGATACTGCAGTAGGTGGGCATGTTGATGCAGGAGAAAATATTTTACAAGCTCTCTATCGTGAAACAAAGGAGGAGATTGGTATCGATTTGCAAAATGAGTATTTTGTTAACTCTTATGAATGGAAAAGTAGGGTAGAACGCGAACATGTTTTTACTTACATCTGTTTCTGGAATGGTGAGATCTACGCAAATTCTATAGAATTAGATGGTGGAAGATTTTGGTCGTTTAAGGAGATTACCGACAATTTAGAGAACGATATCTTTACCCCCAATTTTATCCACGAGTTCCCTTGGATAAAAGGGTTGGCAATGTCGATAATATCCAATAAAAATGTACCTATGCCTGAATTAAGAAAATAGCAGGTCGCTTATTAATTTGGGGCAACTTCTTTCGCCACTCGGCCGCTGTTTTGGTTTGAATAAATTCACTCTCCAAAGTGATGTCAGCAGCAACACACACACGGGTAGATGGCATGCAGGTTTTTATTAACTCTTCAAAGAATTTATCGTTTCTGAAGGGGGTCTCAATGAAAATCTGTGTTTGATTCTCTCTTTTTGACCTCGATTCGAGACTTTTTATTGCCTGAGTCCGTTCTGAGGGTGAAATTGGCAAATAGCCATTAAAGGCAAAGTTTTGTCCATTCATCCCTGAGGCAATTAACGAGAGCAAGATCGATGAGGGGCCAACAAAGGGAACCACTTGAATCCCTTTCTCATGCGCAATTCTAACCACCTCGGCTCCAGGATCGGCTATACCAGGGCATCCGGCTTCAGACATGACACCAACATCAAATCCATTAAAAATTGGAGCAAAATAGCGAATAAACTCTTCGTCTTTTGTGTGCTTATCCATTAAATAGAAGGTTATCTCCTCAATAATCACGCTTTTATCCACCATTTTTAGATAACGTCTGGCGCTTCGCTCGTTTTCAACAATATAGTGTTTTAAATTGCGGGTAATAAGCTGAACTTCAGCGGGAATAATGGTATTTGGGGTGCTATTTCCTAATGTGGTTGGAATAAGTAGAATTTTACCTTGCATCTGATGCTTTTTTTTGCAAAAGTAGTTAAATATTTAACCAACTTTATAAAGTAATTTCTCAAATGATGATTTTGCCGAATTGATCACTCATTTTGGCATTTTGCCATCTCAATTTTGCATTTTGAACATTTAGAGCTTAGGTTTTAGTGAAAAGATGTAAAATATTGATACTTAAACCTTATAAAACTCTGTTTTATGTTATAAAACAACCTTTTTTCGCCCCATATTATGCGGAAATGGGATTTTATTATTATATTTTTGTTGCGTTCATTTAATTTCTAATAATAAATTCAAATATCAATGAAACCATCTCACATCGAACACATCGGAATCGCCGTTAATAGTCTTGACGAAGCTATTCCATTTTACGAAAAAGCTTTTGGATTAACCTGTTATGCTGTAGAGGAAGTGCAAGAACAAAAGGTTAAAACAGCTTTTTTTCAAGTAGGTGCAACTAAGATTGAACTTCTTGAGTCAACAGATCCTGAAGGACCTATTGGCAAGTTCCTTGAGAAAAAAGGAGAGGGAGTACATCATATCGCTTTTGCAGTGGATGATTTATCAAAGAGTTTACTAGAAGTTGAAGCGGCAGGAGTTAAATTAATCGATCGTGCTCCTCGTAAAGGTGCTGAAGGTTTAAATATCGCTTTCTTACACCCTAAGTCAACTTTTGGTGTATTAACAGAATTATGTTCGGCTCATTAATTTTTTTTAAATGACTAATCAGGATAAAATTAAGCAGCTTCTCGCAAAAAGAGAAGAGGCTATGTTAGGTGGAGGTGTTAAGCGCATCGAAGCTCAACATAAAAAAGGCAAATTAACTGCCAGAGAGCGTATCGATCTACTTCTTGATGAGAATAGCTTCGAGGAGTTTGATATGTTTGTTACTCACCGTTGTACCAACTTCGGATTAGAGAAACAGCTATTCATGGGTGATGGCGTGGTTACTGGTATGGGAACAGTAGATGGACGTTTGGTCTATGTTTTCTCACAAGATTTTACCGTTTTCGGAGGTTCTCTTTCTGAAACTTTTGCAAACAAGATTTGCAAGGTAATGGATATGGCTATGAAAGTTGGTGCTCCTCTTATTGGTATCAACGATTCAGGTGGTGCTCGTATTCAAGAGGGTTCAACTGCGCTTGCCGGTTATGCTGAGATTTTCCAACGTAACATCATGGCGTCGGGGGTTATTCCTCAAATCTCTGCAATTTTTGGTCCTTGTGCGGGTGGGGCAGTGTACTCTCCAGCGCTTACCGACTTTATCTGTATGAGTAAAGACACAAGTTACATGTTTGTAACGGGTCCTAAAGTTGTTAAAACAGTTACTGGTGAGGTTGTTACCGACGAACAGTTAGGTGGAGCTTCGGTTCATGGTTCTAAATCGGGTGTTACCCATTTTATTGCTGAAACCGAACAAGAGGGTATTTTAGTTATCCGTAAACTGTTATCTTATCTGCCACAGAACAACTTGGAGGATCCTCCAATCTCTCCATGTAATGATCCAATCGATCGTTTGGAAGATGCTTTAAATGATATCATTCCTGATAATCCAAACAAACCTTACGATATTAAAAACGTGATTGCGAGTGTTGTGGATTATGGCGAATTTTTAGAAGTTCATCGTAACTATGCACAGAATATTGTTGTTGGTTTTGCAAAATTCAACGGTATGCCTGTGGGTATTGTTGCTAACCAACCTGCTTATTTAGCTGGGGTATTAGATATTAATGCTTCTCGTAAAGCGGCTCGTTTTGTTCGTTTTTGCGACGCATTTAATATTCCTTTAGTAACGTTAGTGGATGTTCCTGGTTTCTTACCTGGTACAGTTCAAGAGTATGGTGGTATCATTATACACGGTGCTAAATTGTTATTTGCTTATGGCGAAGCAACAGTGCCAAAAATTACAATCATTCTTCGTAAAGCTTATGGTGGTGCGTATGATGTAATGAGCTCCAAACACTTAAGAGGTGACGTTAACTATGCTTGGCCATCGGCTGAGATTGCTGTAATGGGACCAAAAGGTGCAATCGAGGTTTTACAAAGTAAAGCATTAGCCGAAATAACCGACCCTGCTGAGCGTGAAGCTTTCCTTAAGAAAGCCGAGGACGATTATAAGGAGCAATTTGCAAATCCTTATAACGCTGCAAAATATGGTTATATCGACGATGTGATTGAACCAAGAGTGACTCGTTTCCGTATTATTAGATCGCTTCAAGCTTTAGCTACTAAAAAAGTAACTAACCCGCCTAAAAAGCACTCTAACTTACCTTTATAATTGATTTAATATGTATATACATCTAAAAACAATTGTAAAATCACTTCTATTAGCAGTTGTACTACTCTCATCTTCATACATCAATGCTCAAAGTGCGCTTGATTTAAGAATCAATGAGTATATGGTAGTAAACGACTCTAATGTTGTTGATGAACTAGGAAATCGTTCGGCTTGGGTTGAGATCTTTAACTCGGCTTATAATACGGTTAACTTGGGAGGTCTCTATATTACTGATGATCTTTCAAATCCAACGAAGTATTATATTCCTAAGGGTTTTTCTCAAACAAAGATAGCGCCTCAAAATCATCTGCTATTATTTGCCGACGGAAAATCTGATATTGGGGTTTTGCACCTCCCTTTAGCTTTAGCAAATGTTAAGTTTTTAGCTTTATTTGATGGCGATGGAAAAACTCTAATCGATTCTGTTTCAATTTGTTCTGCTTTAGCAAAAAACAGATCTGTGGGAAGAGATGTTGATGGTAAAGGCAAGTGGCAAGCTACTGCAATTGCATCGCCAGAAGAGACAAATGCTGTACTTTCTCGTACAAAGCCTGTTGATACGTTTGCAAAGATAGATCCTAAAGGAACTGGTATTACAACTGTTTCTATGTTGGTTGTCTTCTCTGCATTGGCTCTTTTAACTATTATCTTTGTGGTTATTGGGAATTTCATGAGTGGTGTCTATTCATTTAAGAAGAAAACAACTCAAAAGCAAACAACTCAGAAGCAAACAACGGTGGCTCCTGCTGATGCTGAAATGTCTGGTGAGGTTGCAGCTGCAATAGCGCTTGTTCTAAGTTTGCATGTTAAAAATTTACGTGCCGATGAGAATAACGTTTTAACCATACAGAGAGCTGCTCGCACCTATTCTCCTTGGAGTTCGAAAATATATCAAATAAGACAATTACCTAGATAATAGACATATGAAACTCTATAAATTTAATATTAACGGTACTTCTTACGAAACCAAAGTGGTTAAGTTTGAAGACAACGAGGCTGTAGTTGAAGTAAATGGTACTAAGTTTACTGTGGCAATGGAGACAGAGGTTTTTCAATCAAAAACACCTAAAATTGTTCAGGGTATAAATGTACCATCAACAGATGTTGAAGCTAGTACAGCAAAAACAGCTTCCCCATCGGGTGCTAAAGGTACTGGAACAATTAAGAGTCCACTTCCTGGTGTGGTTATCGATCTGCTTGTGAAGACAGGTGACAGTGTGCGTATAGGCCAGAAGCTACTTGTTCTTGAGGCAATGAAAATGGAAAATAACATCGAAGCTGATAAAGAGGGTGTTATTAAGTCTGTTAAGATCCAAAAAGGCGATTCTGTTATGGAAGGTGATGTCTTAATCGAAATAGGATAGTAATTATGGAACAGTCAACGTCATTTCTTAATTTCACGTTAGAGAGCATTAACCAATTTGTGTCATTTACTGCTTTTGCTCACCTTACAATTGGGCATATCATAATGATTCTTGTTGGGTTAATATTTATCTATCTCGCAATCGCAAAGGACTATGAACCAATGCTTTTGGTGCCAATTGGTTTTGGTATCTTGGTGGGTAATATTCCTTTTGCCGATGGATTTCAGATCGGAATATATGAATCGGGGAGTGTACTCAATTACCTCTATTTTGGGGTGTTAAATGGTATCTATCCGCCGCTTATCTTCTTGGGAATTGGTGCTATGCTCGACTTTTCGGCACTTATTTCAAACCCTAGGTTAATTCTTATTGGTGCTGCTGCTCAAGTTGGTATTTTTAGTGCCTATAGTGCTGCATTAGCGTTAGGTTTTAGCTCTGCCGAAGCGGGTTCTATTGGTATTATTGGTGGTGCAGATGGCCCAACAGCTATCTTTTTAACTTCTAAATTGGCTCCAGAACTATTAGGTGCTATTGCAATCTCGGCTTATTCATACATGGCTCTAGTGCCAGTTATTCAGCCTCCTTTTATGAGGCTGTTGACAAACTCAAAAGAGCGCGTGATCAAAATGAAACCTCCTAGAGCAGTTTCAAAATTAGAGAAGATAATGTTTCCAATAATTGGATTGTTACTTACCTGTTTTGTTGTTCCTAGTGGTTTACCTCTTTTGGGTATGTTATTCTTTGGTAATTTGCTAAAAGAGAGTACGGTAACTAAACGTTTGGCTGATACGGCTAAAGGGCCATTGATTGATGTGGTAACTATTTTAATTGGTTTAACAGTGGGTGCATCTACACAGGCAACCAATTTCCTTACTGTAAAATCAATCGGTATCTTTGCGCTTGGTGCATTTTCATTTGCAATTGCTACTGTCGCAGGAGTTTCGTTTGTTAAGTTAATGAATTTGTTTTTGAAAGAGGGCAATAAAATTAATCCGCTTATTGGCAACGCTGGCGTATCAGCAGTTCCTGATGCAGCCCGTGTATCTCAGCAAATTGGTTTAGAATACGACAAATCAAACCATTTGCTTATGCACGCCATGGGCCCAAATGTGGCTGGCGTAATTGGCTCTGCTGTAGCAGCGGGTATTATGTTAAGTTTCTTGATGTAGTTGTTTAATTCCAACTCATATAACAAAAAAAGAGAGGTGATTTCACCTCTCTTTTTTTATACTATCGAATTAATTTTATAAATCTTCGTAAGTAATTGCAGCTAGTTTATCGTAGGTTACTTCGCTCACAACCTCTTCTTCTATGCAACGCTCTTTGTTTACTTTTGTTCCTTGTTGCAGTTGAGCAATAGTCTCAATGACATCCTTTAAACCTTCAGCAAACTTTTCAAAATCCTCTTTATAGAGGAATATCTTATGTTTTTCAAAGTAGAATGAGCCATCCTCTTCTACACGTTTCTTACTCTCGGTTAATGTTAGAAAATAGTCATTTCCCTTTGTGGCTTTTACGTCGAAAAAATATGTTCTCTTCCCAGCTCTAATTGCTTTTGAATAGATCTCCTCTTTTTCTAATCTTTCTAAATCATCATTTCTGTAGTGGTCAATCATAATGTTGGGTTTAATAAAAAATTTAAAAACCAAATGTCATAATTTTTTTCGACTATTTAATGTTTTTTATGAAAAAAATAATATTTTTTTCTGTTTCATAAAAAACCTTAAACATCTCCACAAAAGTTGATAACATCTTAAATTTAATTAACTTTGCAGGGTACAAAAATAAAATGTTCTTTAAAATGTTGAGTAGAAGATTATTAAGGGTTAAAGTAATACAGTGTCTGTACGCTTCAATGCAAAAGGGCGAGACTAAACTAGCCATAGCCGAGCAAGAATTAATTCATAGTTTGGCTAAATCATACGAACTCTACCACGTTTCTCTCTCAATTCTTATTGAATTACGCAATTATCACATAAAACGTACCGAGCTTCTGCGTAAAAAACATCTAGCTACCGCCGAAGATAAAAATCCTAACACACGTTTCTTACAAAATAAGCTATTTAACGATCTAGAAGTTGCCTTAGAAAGGGTTAACCTCACATATAATTTTCCAAATATCTTTACCGATCATCCCGAAGTAGTTGATCATGTTTATAAGCAGGTTATTATTAGCCCAACTTATAATGACTATATCGCTTTAGGAGAGACTGATTATGATACTGATCGTACTTTTATGGTAAAGATCATTGATAAAGTTATTGCTCAAAATTTGCAGCTCTATAGCTTCTTCGAGGATATGTCTGTCTATTGGAATGATGAGTCTGAATTTATCTTTTCAATGGCAATGAAGACACTTAAGAGTTTCAAAGAAGATGGTCGACGCGAAAACCAACTTATTGAGGAGTTTAAAGATCCAGATGACAAGGAGTTTACAATTAAACTATTCCGTAAAGCATTTGTTAATAATGAAGAGTATCGAAAATTGATCTCGATCAACTCTAAGAATTGGGAAGTTGAACGAGTATCACTTTTAGATATTATTATAATGCAATCGGCTATTAATGAGGTTGTTGAAATCGCTCAAGTGCCAGTTAATGTGACTCTAAACGAGTATATCGAGATTGCAAAATACTATTCATCTGAAAAATCGGGAACATTCATAAACGGTATTCTTGATAAAATCTTTATTAATCTTGAAGAGGAGAAAAAGATTGTGAAGATGGGTAGGGGACTAATTACGAAATAAATTTTTACTATTAATAAATTTTACTTTAAACAGTTTTTTATATGAATTTAATGTCAATTTTACTTCAAGCTCCGGCCGCGCCTGGTGCTCCTAGTATGTTAATGCAACTTATTCCATTTGTGCTTATCATTGTAGTATTTTACTTTTTTATGATTCGCCCTCAAATGAAAAAGCAAAAAGAGCTTAAGAATTTCCGCGATTCGCTTCAAAAAGGTCAGAAAATTGTTACCAATGGCGGTATATATGGTAAAATTACCGATATTCAAGAAACAACAGTTAGTATTGAAATCGCTGAAAATGTAAGAGTTAAAATCGACAAAGCAGCAGTTATCATTGACTACTCTGCAGATGTAGATAAAAAATAAATGAAGCCCGTAAGGGCTTTTTTTTTGCTTTTTTCTTATCTTGCCTCCCCATTTAAGTCTATTATTTGATGAGTCAGCACTTTGAGCATTTTAAAGAGTTTTTTACTACTTCCAACTTAAAAAAGAGGGGAAAGTCGCTTAACCGTAATATTGTAAGATTTGCACTTTTCCTTTTTTTATCAGCCTCATTGTGGTTTATTAATACCTTGAGAAAGAGCCATATTGACGAAATAA
>JAGPHP010000111.1 GCA_018055415.1 Breznakibacter sp.
CGAGCGGAAACGGACAGCCCGGCGCAAGGAAACGCCCAACCCATTTTTGAAACCCTTTGCATTTTAACTAAAGGGTAATTTAGAGCGTTTGTCCTTTCAAATAAGCCGTTCGTCGATTTACTCATTGTTATTAAAACCATTTGCAATAGTTTTGAAGTGTAAAAGACAGATAACTCTTTTTTTAACATTATTTAGTAGAGAGGCTGTGACACAATATAAAAAAATTGTCTCATATTTGCACTGCGGAAACTTTTAACACAAAATTAGTTTCCAATATGCTTTAAGTTTTAAATGTTTTCTATGAATGAGTTGGATCAAATGGTGATTAAGTGTCATACTCTCTTTATGAAGTATGGTATTAAAAGTGTGTCGATGGATGATATAGCTCGTGAACTTGGCATCTCTAAAAAAACAATCTATCAGTATGTTAGTGATAAAAATGAGTTGGTAAGTAAAGCTTTTGATTTTGATCAGATGTGTATGCAAGACAAGCTGGATGTGCTAAATTTTGATCATATCAATGCTATCGATCAGATTTTTGAGGCCGAAAAAATGATTTTATCCTTGTTGCGTGAGCATAATCCTGCAGTGATATACGATTTGAAGAAATACTATCCATCGATATATACAAAGATGGTTACAACAAGGCGCGAGAAGGTATCTGAATTCATTATCGATAATATTGAGAAGGGTAAAAGAGAGTTGTTTTTTAGAGAGGAGATTGATGCCGAAATCATGGCTAAGTTTTATCTATTGCGCATTGAAGGGATAGTGGATGGTGATATTTTAACCTTAGAGGAATATACTTCGATAAAATGGGTTAAAGAGCTTCTAAACTACCATTTACGCGGAATTACAACCCCAATAGGATTAGAATATTTTGAGAAAAAGTTTGTTGAGTTTAATCTAGAATTTTAATAGTATGCAAAAGTTGTTTGTTGTTGTTTTAGTGTTGGGCTTAAACCTTGCTTGGGGCACAGGCGTAAAGGGGCAAGCAACTACCGACACGCTTAGGCTTTCGCTCGACGAAGCCATTAAATTGGGGTTAGATGGAAATTTAACACTTAAGAATTCGCATATCGACTACCTACGTGCCCAGAAACAGGTGTGGGAAGTTACAGCAGTAGGTTTGCCACAAGCGTCGGTAACGGGTAGTTTTCAGTACACCCCCGAAGTGGCTGAGATGCCTATGCAGTACGTGAATACATCTGGACTACCAACAGGAAGCTCACCTGTGGTAAAGGATAACGTAATAAATATGAATATTCCACTAGGCTCAAAAACAAGTAGCACGCTGGATGCACAAGTTACTCAACTAATATTCAGTGGAGAGTGGATTGTAGGTTTAATGGCTGCAAATACTTACGAGAACCTTCAAGGTCAGATGGTTGAGAAATCAACATTTCAAACAAAAGAGAATATTATAAGTGCCTACAATAGTGTTTTAGTAATAGAGGAAGCTTATAACAACCTCAATGAAAGCTTGTTAGCCATTGAAAAACTTTACCTAGATATGCAAGCCATGAATAAAGAGGGCTTGACCGAAGACACAGATGTGGATCAACTAAAGATTACCTACAACAATTTGCAAACGAGTGTTGTGAACTTAAGAAATCAAGTTCAAACAACCTATATGTTACTGAAAATTCAACTAGGGTTAGAGCTTGATACACCTGTAAAACTCACCAATAGTTTAGATCAACTTGTATTACTAGCACCAGAAGCTGCCCTTATCACCGAGGCTTTTGACGTAACTGGATCTGTTGATTATCAATTAGCCCTTAGTCAGGAAAAGATCTCGAAACTTCAAGTGTCACGCGAATACTCTAAGTTTTTGCCAACATTAGCTGGATATTATGCTTATCATGATATTTTATCGGGTGGTGGTTCATTTGATTTTCAATCTCAACACACAGCAGGGCTAAAACTATCTATTCCAATCTTAACAGGTGGTGCACGTTTAGCAACGTTAAGTCAGGCAAAACTCAACTACAAAAAAGCTCAAAACAGTAGCAAGTTAGCCGAACAAGGATTAATTACCGAATTTACTGCAGTAAGGAATAGTTATCTGTCAAACCATAATAACTACATTAACATCAAGGAGACAATGGAGTTAAGCGAGCGTGTTTACAAAAAGAACACAATCAAATACCGCGAAGGAATGCTCTCGAGTATTGACTTAACCAATAGTCAGAATCAATATCTGAATGCACAGAAAAACTATTTCGAAGCGCAGCTATCTCTTTTAAATGCGAAAGCAAATCTTGACAGAATCTTAACTAAATCAACATTATAATATCAAAAATAACTCAAAATGAAAAGATTATTTAAAGTTTACATCCCCGTATTAATGCTATTTGTAATAGCTGCATGTTCAGGGCCAAATAAAGAGGCCGAATTGGCCAAGTTGAAAGAGCAGCACGATGCCTTAGCATTGCAAATTGCAACTTTAGAAAAGGAGCTTGGCGATTCAAAACCGGTCGCAATTAAGGTAAAAACCGTTGCTTATCAAGAGGTTGCTGTAACCTCATTTAACCACTACATCGAGGTTCAAGGTCGTTTAGACGGTGAAGATAATGTTGATGTTTTTGCCGAAGCCATGGGCGTAGTAGATCAAGTATATGTGAAAGCGGGCGACAACGTTTCAAAAGGTCAAAAATTGGCGCAGATAAATGATAAAGCTGTGCGCGAACAACTTAATGCACTTGAGAGCTCATACCAACTAGTATCGCAAACATTTGAAAAGCAACAACGCCTTTGGGATCAAAAAATTGGTTCGGAGATACAATATCTGCAAGCAAAAACTCAAAAAGAGAGCATGGAGGCTCAAATTGCATCGGTTAAGCAGCAATTAAATATGTATGTAATAAAGTCGCCTATCTCAGGTAGTGTTGAGATGGTTTCTCTTAAAGTAGGACAAGCGGCATCACCACAAATGCCTGTTTTTAAGGTTGTAAACTTCTCAACAAACAAAGTCGTTGCAACAATATCTGAGGCCTATGCCGATAAAGTTAACGATGGCGACTCGGTAAGGGTTTTCTTCCCAGATATCAATTACGAAGTAACAGGCAAATTAACCTTTGTGAGTCGATATATTAACCCAGTAAACCGAACCTTTGAAGTAGAGATTCGCCTAGGTTCAATTGGAAACAACACCAAAGCTAATATGATTGCAGTTTTACGCGTTAACGATTACCATAATGCAAACGCTATTTCATTGGCAATCAACAGTGTTAACAACGACAAAAATGGTAGTTATGTGTGGATTGCAAAGACGGAAGGCAGTAACTTGGTTGCCAAACGTCTGCCTGTTGTAACTGGATTAACCTATAATGGTGCCATCGAAATTAAAGAGGGTTTAAAAGCTGGTGATAAGGTAATTACCTCTGGATTTATAAATTTGAAAGAGGGCGATTTAGTTAAGAATTAAGACGATGGAAAATAAATTTAAAGAGTTTAAACCTACCAGTTGGTCTATCGATAACAAAACGAGTATTTACGTTTTAGCTATCTTCTTAGCCATCTTTGGTATGATGAGTTATAACAGCATTCCAAAGGAGCAATTTCCTGAAATCGTTATTCCTCAATACATTGTAAGCACCATCTATCCGGGCACATCGCCTGCCGACATTGAAAACTTAGTAACCAGACCACTTGAGAAAAATCTTAAAGGGATTAATGGGGTTAAAAAGATAACAAGTTCATCGGTTCAAGACTACTCTTCTATTGTGGTTGAGTTTCAAACGGGAATTGATACCGATGAGGCAAATCAAAAGGTAAAAGATGCAGTGGATAAAACCAAGCGTGATCTACCAAACGATCTGCTCTCAGATCCTTCGGTAATTGAGCTTAACGTTGCCGATATGCCCATTATGTTTATCAACCTTTCGGGCAACTATCCACTCGATCAGCTAAAGGTGTATGCCGATGATTTAAAGGAGCGCATTGAGGGTTTAAAGCAGATAACACGCGTTGAGTTAGTTGGAGCTTTAGAGCGTGAGATTCAGGTAAATTTGGATATGTACAAAATGCAGGCTGCAAATGTCTCATTTTCTGATGTCGAGAATAAGATTAAGTATGAAAACATGACCGTTTCGGGAGGCTCCATCGACATGTATGGAATGCGTCGTGCGGTACGTGTGGTGGGTGAGTTTAAAGATATCGAAACCATCAAAAATCTTATTGTAAAATCGGGTACTGGAGCGCTTGTCTATTTAAAAGATATTGCCGAGGTGCAAGATGACTTTAAAGAGCGAGAAAGCTTTGCACGCCTTGATGGCGCTAATGTATTAACTCTCAATGTGATAAAAAAGAGTGGTCAAAACTTACTCGACGCCTCAGATGCTATAAAAATCATCTTAGATGAAGCACAAGAGAAGCGATTTCCTGAAGATTTAAAGATTAGTATTACAGCCGATCAATCTCAGCACACGCGCATCACCCTCACCGACCTGAACAACACAATCATCATTGGTTTTATCTTGGTTACCATTGTGTTAATGTTCTTTATGGGACTTACCAATGCGCTCTTTGTGGGACTCTCGGTGCCGTTATCCATGGCATTAGCTTATGTAGTCATGCCTGGTATTGGCTTTACAATGAACATGTTAGTCATGTTTGCCTTCATCTTTGCGCTTGGAATTGTGGTGGACGACGCCATTGTGGTAGTTGAAAATACACATAGAGTGTTTAAAGATACAAAAATGAGCATTGCCCAGGCCGCTAAGTTTGCTGCGGGTGAGGTGTTTGTGCCAATTCTATCAGGAACGCTTACTACCCTTGCGCCATTTTTTCCATTGGCATTTTGGCCAGGTGTAACGGGGCAATTCATGTTCTATATCCCTGTTACATTGATCATTACGCTCTTTGCTTCGCTAATAGTGGCTTATATTATAAACCCTGTGTTTGCGGTGTCGTTTATGAAGCATGATGAGGACGAAGAGAAGGCATTACCTCCAAAACGAGTATTTGTTTGGGGTGCCGTAATTATGACTCTTGGGGTATTAATGCACTTATTAGGATATAACTTTATAGGTAACCTCTCAATTATTTTTGCGCTCTTTTATATTTTTCACAATCTATACGGATTTAAAGTACTCATCTACTTCCAAAAACGTGTGATTCCGGCAATTTTACGAAAATACGAGGTGCTAATCCGCCAAATCATTATAGGTCGTCGCCCTTATTGGCTAATTGGTGGATTGGTAGCTCTTCTTATTGCAACCTTCGTATTGGTTGGAATGTTTCCGCCACAAGTAGGCTTTTTCCCTGAGAATGAACCACAAAACATCAATGTATTTATTAAAATGCCTGTAGGAACGGATGTAAAAGTGACCGATTCTATTGCAACAATGGTTGAAAAACGCATCAAAGGAATCATTGGTGATAACAATCCAATTGTTGAGTCGGTGGTTACAAACGTTGCGCTTGGTGCTTCGGAGTCGGAGTTTGAAATGGGTATTGTTACATCCAATAAGGCAAAGATATCTATAAACTTTGTGGAGTTTGAAAAGCGTCATGGTCAAAGCACGGTTCCTTATCTCGACTCATTACGAAATAATGTAAAAGATATTGCAGGTGCCGAAATTAAAGTAGCCAAAAACGTGATGGGTCCTCCAACGGGTCCTCCGGTAAATATCGAGATTTCGGGCGATGATCTGGACAAACTTGTAGCAACAAGCGAGAACCTAATTGCCTATCTCGACTCGGCAGCCATTGATGGATGCGGAAATTTTGAATCTGATTTTAACAATAACAAACCCGAAGTCGTTGTTAGTGTAGATCGTCAACGTGCCAATATGGAGGGGATCTCTGTGGGTCAAATTGGAGGCGAATTACGTACAGCCATTTATGGAAATGAGGCTTCAAAATATCGTGACGGCGAAGATCAATATCCCATCCAGATTCGTTACGAAGAGGAGACACGTAAGAATATCGACCGCATCTTAAATCATAAGATTACGTTTATGGATATGAATACTGGACGTTTGCGCTCAATCCCTTTAGCCACAGTGGCAAAGATCAATTATGTGAACTCCTATGGCGGTATTAATCGTAAAAACTCAACTCGAACCATTAGCGTATCAACCACACTGGCAACTGGTTACACGGCTAACGACATTCTTCCAAAAGTAGATAAGTTATTGGCTAAATATGAGAAGAGCGACGATATCTCCATTGCTATAACAGGGGAAACGGAAGATCAGCAAGAGTCTGTTAACTTCTTATCTGGTGCAATGATTATTGCTTTATGTATGATATTGTTTATCCTCATCACGCAATTTAACTCTATCAATAAAACACTTATCATCATTAGCGAGGTATTCTTTAGTCTTATTGGTGTGTTGCTAGGTTATGTCTTCTTTGGCCAAACCATCTCTATTGTAATGACTGGTATGGGATTGGTTGCTTTGGCTGGTATTGTGGTTCGAAACGGTATCTTACTCGTGGAGTTTACCGACATTTTAAAGGAGCGTGGCTTACGTACCCGCGAAGCAATTGTGCAAGCCGGTAAAACACGTATCACACCTGTATTACTTACTGCTACAGCTACTATTTTAGGTCTAATTCCGCTGGCGATTGGTTTTAATATCGATTTCTATAGCCTAATATCTGAAGGAAAGCCTCACATCTTCTTTGGAGGTGATAATGTAGCGTTCTTTGGAGCTCTTTCGTGGACAATCATCTATGGTTTAACCTTTGCCACTTTCTTAACACTCATCTTTATCCCTGTTATGTACTACTTAATGTTTGCAGGTCAGATATGGGTTGGACGTAAGATAAACCGTATTAGAGTGAAGTTTTTCCACCATTAATAGTATCAACATCGATTGCAATAACGCAAAAGAGGCTCTCCAATTAATTTTGGAGAGCCTCTTTTAAATTTTTATCTGATCAAATCATTACTTTCTTTTATTCCAAACGTGACGCTTCTTTTTGTTTTCCAAAAGACCTCTGTCGTTTAGTTTAATCTGCTTACGCCCCTCTGCAGGAATCGGCTCAGCCTTAGCGCTGCGCTCACCCGTTTGCTCTTGCTTTGGCTTGCGACTAGCATGTGGAGCCACATCTTTTCGTCCGTGTGTAGGTTTTGCTTTGGCACCATGTCTAAAATCGGGCTTTCCAGTCTTAATCTCCTTCTTCTTTGGGCGCATATCAAGCGAGTAATTGGCATGATAAGGATGATCTTTCACCACTTCAATAGGGCGACCAATCAAATACTGAATATCCTTTAGCCAGCCAATCTCCTCATCATCACACAACGACATAGCAATACCGGTCATGCCGGCACGACCAGTTCTACCAATTCTATGAATATAAGTCTCAGCCTCATTAGGAATTTCAAAATTTATCACGTGAGATACATCATCAATATCAATTCCACGCGCTGCAATATCTGTAGCCACAAGCACCTTTACAATACCCGCTTTAAAATTGGCTAACGCATTCTGACGCGCATTTTGCGACTTGTCGCCATGAATTGCATCGCTTCTAACCCCCATTTTAAGCAAATCTTTACTTAATCTGTCGGCGCCATATTTGGTACGCGTAAAAATGATAACGCTTGTAATTGCCGGATCGCTCAACAAATGCTTAACCAAATTGCGCTTATCCCCTTTTGCCACAAAATAGAGCTGTTGCGTAATAAGCTCAGTTCTATTCTGCTTCGCAGCAACCTCTACACGTATCGGACTCGTTAAAATATTATTCGATAATTTAACAATCTCAGTAGGCATGGTAGCCGAGAAAAAGAGTGTCTGACGCTTTGCTGGAACCGCATTTACAATACGCTTCACATCGTGTATAAAACCCATGTCAAGCATTCTGTCGGCTTCGTCAAGCACCAAAGTATCTAAATAAGATAGAGATAACTTTTTTTGTGTCATCAAATCCAACAATCTTCCAGGTGTAGCAATCAACACATCTACCCCCTGACGAAGTTTATCCTCCTGCGGCTTTTGCGATACGCCCCCAAAAATGGCCAACGATCTTACCTGAGTAAATTTGCCATACTCCTTAAAATTCTCCTCAATCTGAATAGCTAATTCGCGTGTTGGGGTCAAAATTAACGCCTTAATATCACGCACCTTTTGCTTGCTCTCGGCCTGTGCCAATTTTTGTATAATAGGAATCGAAAACGCTGCTGTTTTACCAGTACCCGTAGGTGCTACTGCTAATAAATCATTACCTGCCAATGCAATAGGAATCGCCTCACCCTGAATTTGTGTAGGGATAT
>JAGPHP010000112.1 GCA_018055415.1 Breznakibacter sp.
CATTGCTGCCGAACAAGCTCGTTTGGAGGCCTTGGCGCGCCAAAAAGCGTATGACGATAGTGTGGCAAATGCCCTCTATTTAGCCGAACTGCGCAATAAGCATATTGCCGATAGCATTGCCAACGCTCAACGACTTGCCGATGAGGCTGCTCGCTTGGCGCTATTAGCCAAATTGGTCGAGGAGCAACGCATTAAAGATAGCATTGCCAACGCCAAAGAGGTGGCCGTGATTATGGATATAAAAACCAAAACACTTAGTGACGATGAGCTAGCCCTCTTAAAACTGCCAATCATCTTTGCCAAGGGTAGTGCCGATATTACCGATCAATCAAAGATAAACGCTCAGCGCATTGGGGCCATGTTGGCCAAACATCCCGATCTGCTCTTCCGCATCACAGGACACACCTGCGACTTGGGCGACGATAAGGTAAACTACCGATTGGGACTACGACGTGCCGAGACACTCTTCCGCGAATTCTCGAGCGCAGGAGTTAAGGCATCTCAAATCACAACCTTCTCAAAAGGAGAGCTCGAACCCCTCTATCCTAACATCAATGAAGACAATCGCCGTCGAAATCGTAGGGTTGTTGTAGTGATTGAAGATGAAGTGAAAAAGAGCACCGAAGAGCAAGTTTACAGATAATAATAAATCTCCGTAGGAGTTAACAATGAACCCCCTAATTTATCTAGGGGTTCATTGTTCTTGAGTTACTACAACTCCAAACATTAAGCATTCTCAAATCATGAAGGTTTCCGCTAGTTCAACCGCCTTCGTCAAAATGCGTTAATAAAAATCACTTCATTGCCTTAAAAGTCAGTGCTGTTTGAGCGCAGCGAGTTTTACTGACTTTAGGCAATGGAGTGATTTTTAGCATTTTGGCGTAAGCGGCGGCCCTTTTTGTTTACTTTTTGGGGCTGAAGGCAAATATGAGCTTGCGAATATTCACGCACACCAAAATTTTTATAGGTGCGTAATTCCGTAGCTCTGCTAAGTGATCACAGGCACCAAAAATTGACAATCGCCTGTAAAAAGTAAAAGCCGTGCGGCTCGAGCACAAAACACACACTATCGATATTGAAGTTGTCAATACCTATGTTTCAACTTATTCCTTTGCGAAACTTTGCGTTTCCCTTTGCGTAACTTTAACTCCGTTGATCTTCGATTGCGGTATAACTTAAAAGTTTGCCGAAGGCAAAACACCCCTAAAACAGAACCTTCGTTGAAACTAATCATTCCCCTCCATCTTCTCACTATTCGAGTAAGCAATATACTTTCCAATAATAATACTCGTAACAAAAGCAGAGTAAAAATACCCCACCAAGCTTAGCAAAATAGTACTCTTTTTCGCCAATTGAGTAATCGGAGCAACATCCCCATAACCAACCGTAGCAACCGTGATGTAGCTAAAATATTGTAAAGTTTTTAGCCGTGGATGTAAATCCACGGTATAAGGTGATTACCATCCTCATCGATCCATCGGATCGACCTTTTATAAAACACCGTGAATAAAATTAAAAGATAGGTCGATCCTATGGATCGAAATGATGTGATTTACAATTTTCGTGGGTTTTACACCCACGGCTATAAACGAACGAGCCGATGGATCGTAATAAAAGATTGATTATCAAACTCTATCTCATCTTAAAACTTTATATTTTATTTTTATATCAACCCCATTGTCACAATAAATCACTTTCATCTTCTATTGCCTTAACACAAACCCACTTACTTAAGGCTATTCTATACTAACCCCCAATTATCGCCAAACAATCCCCGTTACCCCAATAAAAACATGATCTAAATCATGGAAAATGAGCTTGTTAAATTATTCGTCAAACTTATAGGCATAAGTGTAACATTTTGAGGGGGTATAAAGTATGAAGGGTGTTGATTTTTTAGTTTAATGGTTCAACTTTTCAATTTAAAACGAATGATTTGTATGAAAAAAGTTTGCATTTTGATGCTTCTTGCTGCGAGTAGTTTGGTAGCCAAAGCTGGATTAAACATTCAGTTACACTACGATTTGGGAAAAGATAGAGAGTACGTAACGACTACTATTGAGAATTTTACGCCCGACAAATATGGCTCGACCTTCTTTTTTGTAGATATGGATTACAATGCAGGAAAGCAAAATGGCGTTTCGGCCTCTTACTGGGAAATTGCTCGCGGTATTAAGGCTTGGGAAGCTCCCTTTGAGGCACATGTAGAGTATAATGGTGGTTTAACAAATGGTTTTTCGTTCGATAATGCCTATTTGTTTGGAGCCAATTACAATTGGAATAGTTCCGATTTTTCAAAAATCCTCTCGTTGCAAGCCATGTACAAATATATCGATGGAACGCATCAAAACTCGTTTCAGTTGACAGGTGTTTGGGATCTTACCTATTTTAATGGCAAATTTACCTGTCGTGGTTTTGCCGATTTTTGGAAAGAGGATCACCTAGTGTGGGATAACGACGGCAACGAAAGCGAGGCCGAATATATCTTTTTGGCCGAGCCACAATTTTGGTACAACGTTACCAAGAAGTTCGCGTTAGGTAGCGAAATAGAGATTGGTAATAACTTTGCCGGGGTAGAGGGGTTACGAGTGAATCCAACCATAGCTGCAAAATATATTTTCTAATTCATTCAACTAATCGATTATGAATTTTTTAGCCCGTTTTTTTAAGTTTCAAGAGCATGGCACTAACCTGCGCACCGAAATCATTGCAGGTATAACCACGTTTGTAACCATGGCCTATATTCTATTTCTAAATCCCAACATCTTGTCGGCCACAGGGATGGATAAAAATGCTGTCTTCTTTGCTACAGCTGTAGCAGCCGGTGTTGTGAGTATTGCCATGGGATTAGTTGCTAATTTTCCCATTGCATTGGCTCCGGGAATGGGCCTGAACGCCTTTTTTGCGGCCATAGCGGTTCAAGGTCACGGTATGCCTTGGCAGGTGGCATTAGGTGCCGTTTTCTTGTCGGGTATTGTCTTTGTTATTTTAACCGTTACCAAAGTTCGTCAGTTGTTAGTGGTGGCTGTACCAGCATCGTTAAAAGTGGCTATTACGGTTGGTATTGGACTATTTATAACCATTATTGGGTTAAAGCTTTCGGGCATTATGGCTGTTAAAGCGGCCGTGATACCCTCTACCTTAGAGGCTTTAAACAGCAACGGTGGCGTTAGCAATCTGCTCTTTTTTGAGTGGAATATTGGTCTGGGTAGTTTAGCTAGTGCCGATGTATTGCTCTGTTTGATAGGACTAGCCATTACTGCGGCACTCATGGTTAAGCGTGTTAAAGGTTCGTTGTTAATAGGTATTGTGGTGGCCACTATCATTGGTATTCCAATGGGCGTAACACGTATTGGCGATGGATTTACCCCCTTTTCGTTACCCGATTTATCAAATCTCTATGTAGGAGCATTGGATATCAAAGGAGCCCTTTCGATGGGTATATTAACCGTAATCTTCACATTTACCTTTGTGGAGCTTTTTGACACCTTTGGCACCCTTGTGGGAACCGCTAGTAAAGCCGGTTTGATAGATAAAGATGGTAAATCGCCAAGCATAGGAAAAGCCATGTTGGTGGATGCTTTTGGTGTATCGTTTGGTGCATTTATGGGGACCTCAACTGTTACCGCTTATGTGGAGAGTGCTGCCGGTATTGGCGAAGGAGGCCGTACGGGTATGACAGCTGTTACTACCGGAATCTTCTTTTTATTAGCCCTTGTGTTAGCACCTTTAGCCCTCATTATTCCAAGCGCAGCAACAGCTCCGGCCTTGATAATAGTTGGTCTGCTCATGGTATCAGCTATAAAAGAGATCGATTTCGAAGACTTCACTGAAGGTTTACCGGCGTTTATGACCTTTGTGATGATGCCGTTTACCTACAGTATTGCAAACGGTATTGCAGCAGGTATTATATTTTATGTCTTTTTAAAAGCAACAACAGGTAAATACAAATCCGTTCATTGGTTAATGTATGTCTTGTTTGCCCTCGTGGTTATTAGATATGCCTTTTTACTAGGCGAATAGATCCTGTTTTGATGATATAACATGTGGCTGTCTAAATAGTGTCACGCAAAGCCGCTAAGGCGCAAAGAGTGCGATTTGTAAGTTGTTTACAATTAATTCGTTATCCGTTTGGATTCTTGATTTTTTCTTTGCGACTTTGCGTCTTTGCGTGACATAGAACCTTTATAGACAGCCTGATTTGTTTTATATCTAACGTCAAACAATATTGTCTTAATAGCTCTAAACTCTCTCAAATTCAAACCGAAAACCTAATTTATATGAAGTTCAAATAAAAAACTCCCTCATATAGATAAATTCTGCTATTTTTGCACTTCATATCACCATAAATATAGCAAAATGCCTACTGTATCTGAGAGAGGACAAAAGATGCCTGCATCGCCAATTAGACGATTGGTTCCTTATGCCGAAGCTGCAAAAGAGCGTGGTATTAAAGTGTATCACCTTAATATTGGTCAGCCCGACATCAAAACCCCTACCATCGCGGTAGAGGCCGTACACAAGTCGAACATCGAAGTCATTGAATATAGCCATTCGGCGGGCTTCTTAAGCTATCGTAAAAAACTGGCCAAGTACTATCAACGTAACGATATTTATGTCGATTATAAAGATATTCTAATCACCACTGGTGGTTCAGAAGCTATCATATTTACCTTTCTTACAGCACTAAATCAGGGCGACGAGATTATTGTTCCCGAGCCCTTTTATGCCAACTACTTAGGCTTTGCCTATCAGGCGGGTGTTACAATTAAAGCGGTATCATCCTCTATCGACAATGGATTTGCGTTGCCGAGCATTGATGAGTTTGAGAAACTTATTACGCCACGCACCAAAGGAGTACTTATCTGTAACCCAAACAATCCAACGGGTTATCTCTATTCGCAAGATGAGATGAATCGCTTGCGTGAATTGGTTTTAAAACACGATCTATATCTCTTTTCAGATGAGGTTTATCGCGAGTTCTGTTACGATGGCGAAAAGCACATCTCGGCACTTCATCTCGAAGGAATTGAGAAGAATGTAGTCATGTTCGACTCCGTTTCAAAGCGTTATAGCGAGTGTGGTTTACGCGTTGGATGTATGATTACACGCAACGAAGCCATTATTACCAACGCACTTAAATATGGACAGGCACGCTTAAGTCCCCCTACGTTTGGGCAAATAGCTGCCGAGGCAAGTCTTCAAGTTCCGGAGTCCTATTACGAAGAGGTGAACCGTGAATATACTGCTCGTCGCAACTTCTTGGTTGAGGGGTTAAATAAGATACCTGGAGTTTACTCACCCATGCCGCGTGGCGCATTTTATACCATGGCAACGCTGCCGGTGGACGACTCGGATAAGTTTTGCGCTTGGATCTTAAGCGAGTTTAACTATCATGGCGAAACGGTGATGATGGCACCGGGTGAAGGCTTCTACTGTACGCCCGGACTAGGACGTCAGGAGGTTCGTATTGCCTACGTGTTGAGAATTGAAGATTTAGCAAAAGCATTGATTATTCTCGAAAAGGCTTTACAGGCTTACCCTGGAAAAACCAATTAACATAACGCTCTTTAAACGTCACTATTTTGAATAGCCAATTCTTTATTGCAAAGCGAATTATCTCTAATTCGAAGACCAAAGGACGTTTGGCGGGCCCTATTATCAAAGTGGCAACTCTTGGAATTATTCTGGGAGTTGCCGTTATGATTCTCTCTATTGCCATTGGGTCGGGCTTTCAGAAGGAGATTAAAGAGAAGATTATTGGATTCACAGCTCCGGTACAGGTTATTAACTACGATTTTAATCAGAGCTATGAGTCGAGCCCGGTAACAATCGACTCGGGCTTGGTAGAGCAATTGAAAGATATTCCTAAGGTAACGCATATTCAGCAGTATGCTACCAAGCCTGGTATAATCAAAACCAGCGAAAATGTACAAGGAGTTATCTTAAAAGGCGTTGGGGCCGACTACAACTGGAAGTTTATAAAGAATATCTTAATTGAGGGAGATACACTGGCATTAAAGAGCGACTCCACCAGCAATGGAACACTCATCTCTAAAACCCTTGCAGAGATGCTTCAGTTGAAGCTGGGAGATGGAATCACTATGTATTTTATTCAAGAGAATATAAGAGCCCGAAAGTTTATTATCAAGGGGATTTTCGACTCGCATCTGCCCGAATACGATAAGATCTTTCTCTTTGTGGATATCAAACATATTCAAAAGCTTAACGGTTGGAAACCCGATCAAGCCACAGGGTTAGAGTTGCAAATAACGAATTTGGATGAACTTGATTCCATAGCCTCTAGCGCCGATTTGATTACCAATGAGCATGTTACCAACGATGGAAGTATGCTTCGTGTTAAACCAATTTACGAGACCGAACCTCAGCTTTTTGGTTGGCTAGATATATTGGATACCAATGTGGTGGTAATAATACTCTTAGTGTTGGCTGTTGCCGGCTTTAACATGATTTCGGGTCTTTTGATTCTTATTTTAGAGCGTACCAATATGATTGGCATTCTTAAAGCTCTCGGAATGGCTAATGAATCTATACGTACACTCTTCATCTATTTGGCTACCTATATCATTGGACGAGGTGTTTTTTGGGGAAATATTATTGGTATATCACTTTGCCTTCTCCAAAAACAGTTCTCACTGTTTAAACTCGATCCGTCCAATTATTACCTTGATACCGTGCCTATCAATTTAGAGTTTTGGCCGCTATTATTGCTTAATTTAGGAACATTGGTACTAACGGTGGCCATGATGTTTTTACCAACCTTTTTAATAACAAAGATCACTCCAACTAAAGCCATTAAATTTGAATAGTGATGCTTGTTTCGTTTGTTTCAAAATTAGAAAACGCACTTAATTTGCCTCTACCGGGAAAGGAGGCTCACCGAGTAATGTCGCCCATGCGTCGCTTCCCTTTTCAAAAATCACCCAATATACTCCATTGTAAGATAAGTGCGGTAATGATTCTTCTTTACGAAAAGAGCGGATCGATACATATACCCATTATTGTTCGCCCTACCTACGATGGCTTTCATAGTGGACAATTGAGTCTGCCTGGCGGGAAACGTGAAATCGATGACTCTGATAATCTGGCAACAGCCTTGCGCGAAACAGAGGAGGAGATTGGTATAAAACCCGAAGAGATTACCGTAATAGGTGCGTTGACAAACCTTTATATCCCAAAATCTAATTTTATGGTTTATCCTTTTGTGGGATATATAAAGGGAACACCAAAGTTTGTAACCGACAATACGGAGGTTGATACGCTATTAGAGATTCCCCTCTCAATGCTTACGGATGAAAATAGAGGCAACTACCATTTTAGTGCGGGAGATATTGAAATTGATGCTCCCTGCTGGAAAATTGAGAGTCATAACCTTTGGGGCGCCACTGCCATGATTCTATCCGAGTTAAAAGCACTTGTGTAGAGAGGCTAATGGAATAAAAGGTAACGATGCCAATAATAGTTGGTGATTTTTCAAATAATAAAGATTAATGAGTGTAGAACCATTAATCTCTTTAACTCCGTTAATCTTTGATTGAATTATTATGAACGCGAATCCGATGTGATAAATTAATATTTAATGTTGTTATGAGACGCCATAAATGGAAGTCTCAACATGAAATTGTCAGATAGGTTAAATGTAGAGACGTCTATTCATGGCGTCTAGCTACTTAATATGTTATCTAAAAGATTCAAAGGAACGAACATTATAGCATCGAACTCACGTAGTTTTAAAAACTTTAATCCCGTTGATCTTCGATTGCGTTGTGATTAGAAAGTTTGCCTAAAGCGAACTCAAAACACTATTTGCTTACGTGTAACGCTTCGTTAGTATGTAATTGAAATAGTAAATGTCGTATGCTTTTTTTTGAAGGTAGCGTCACAGTCCCTCTCCTTTGGAGAGGGATTTAGGGTGAGGTCTATTTGTTGTTGAAATACATCACTAAAACTGCTAACATTTCATGCTAATCCTTATCTAATAACCACCCTTGTAGCGCCAAAACCATACTCCTGGAAAGAGGCATCTTGCGTCTCGCACTTTGGAAACTCGCGTGACAAAACTCTCAAAACCTCCGATTTTAAACGACCGTTACCAACACCATGAATAAAAACAATACGTTTGCCACGCTCCTTGAGATGGTCGCGCATGGTTTTTCTAACCGTATCGAGTTGGATGGTTAAACACTCGGCAGGCAACAGATTTCG
>JAGPHP010000289.1 GCA_018055415.1 Breznakibacter sp.
TCCTTGGCTTTAAGTAGAGATAGCTTCTCTTCCATCGAAAAGCCAATACCTTGTTTGATGCAACTGCTATTGTTTTCCATCAATTCAACCTTCAAATGGCGAGGTCTATTATCTTCATCGGGCTTGCCCACTGTTTTTGAAGCACCCGAATCAAATACATAACCCGATACAAAGGTGGGCTTCATATTGCCTGGGCCAAAGGGTTCAAACTGTTTGAGTATTTTATAAAATTTCTCATCAATCTTAGCCAGACTTATAACTGCGTCCACATCTATTTGTGGAATTAGTTGCTCGGGAGTGATATGCGATGCCACATAGGCTTCAAATCGCTTGGAGAACTCTCCAATATTTTCAAGTTTAAGGGTTAATCCGGCAGCATAGGTGTGGCCGCCAAAACTCTCGAGCAAATCATTACAATGCTCAATGGCCTTATAGAGATCAAACCCCTCAACCGAGCGCGCAGAGCCTGTTGCAAAGCCGTTAGACTCAGTTAAAACTACTGTTGGACGGTAGTAAAACTCGGTTAATCGGGATGCTACAATGCCTATAACCCCTTTGTTCCAAGTTTCGTTGTAAATAACGGTTGAGAATCGTTTTTGATTCTTCTCGGCCTCCTCAAGTAGTTTAAGCGCTTCGCAGGTAATATCTTTATCGAGTTTGCGACGGGTTTCGTTGCATGTGTTAATGGTGTTACTCAACGTATTTGCATCGATTTGATCGCAGCTTATGAGTAAGCTTACCGCATCTCGCCCCGATTCAATTCGGCCAGCTGCGTTAATGCGTGGCCCAATCTTAAATACGATGTCGGTGATGTTGAGCTCCTCTTTGGTTTTTAAGCCAGCAATGTCAATGATCGATTTAAGTCCTAAACTTGGGTCGCGATTAAGTTTTTGCAAGCCATAATAGGCTAAAACTCTGTTTTCTCCAATAATCGGAACAATATCTGAAGCAATACTAACTGCCACTAGATCAAGAAATTCAAAGAGCCCTTCTAAATCGTAATCGAGTTGCATACAGAGCGCTTGCATGAGTTTAAAACCCACGCCACATCCCGATAAATTTTTGTCGGGATAGTTGCAGTCTGCTCTCTTGCTATCAAGGCAAGCCACCGCTTTGGGCAAACTATCTCCTGGCGTATGGTGGTCGCAAATAATAAAGTCGATCTCTAAATTGTTGGCATAGTCAACTTTATCAACCGATTTTATCCCACAATCGAGTGCTATAATAAGTGAACATCCTGTCTCTTTGGCGTAATCAATCCCTTTAAAAGAGACTCCATATCCCTCGTCGTATCGGTTTGGGATATAGTAATCGATATTTTTATAGTGACTGCTTAAAAAGGAGTAAACTAGTGCTACAGAGGTAGTTCCATCAACATCATAATCGCCATAAATTAAGATGCGTTCGTTGTTTGCAATGGCAATTTCGAGGCGCTCCACGGCTCTATCCATATCTTTCATTAAGAATGGATTGTGCAAATCGGAGAGCTGAGGACGGAAAAAGGCTTTTGCTTCGTCGAAAGTGGTTATCCCCCTTTGAACGAGCAATTTAACTAGTACCGGGTCAATGCCCAGCTCCTGAGTTAGGTTATCAACTATAGTTGGGTTACAACTATCCTTTATATTCCAGCGTTTTTCCATTTATAAATATTCAACCTCACCGAGTCTTTCCTAGCGCTCTGCCAAGTCAAAAGAGTCAAATTTGAGGGGTGACGAAAATAGTTAAATATACGACAACTTAAAAACAGTTCTTAACTTTTCCTTTAAATTGAGTTTAACCGCTTCAAAATCTTGCTCCAAGCCAAGCTCTTTTTGCATCGATGTAACCCCTTTATCCACAAAACCGCACGGGTTAATGTGGTTAAAATAGCTCAAATTGGTGTTCACGTTGAGTGCAAAACCGTGCATCGAAATGCCGCGACTGGCTTTAACGCCTATGGCGCATATCTTTCGTGTGTTTGCACCATTTACATCAAGCCAAACGCCTGTAGAGCCCTCTAATCGGTCGCCTTTAATGCCATAATCTGCAATAGTTAAGATGATGGCCTCCTCCAAGTTGTGGATATACTCCTTGATAGAGAGATTCATCGCCTCGATGTCAAAAATGGGGTATCCCGTAATCTGGCCATCTCCATGATAGGTGATGTCACCACCACGATCTATCTTATAAAATGTGGCATTAATCGATTTTAAGAACGCTTCATTTATGAGCAAGTTGTTTTGAACGCCGCTTTTGCCAAGGGTGTACACATGGTTGTGTTCGCAAAATAGAAGTCGACTTATAACCTCTTTTGCTGCACTGGGCGTTTCGCGGTTAAAGAGTTTTAGATCTACAAGCGATTTAAAGAGAGTCTCTTGATACTCCCAAGCCTCTTTGTAATCTATCTTTTTTAGATCTTCGTATATGGTTATGTTGCTCATAATAAAATGGTTATTGGTTATAGATGGGAGAGTTTTTTAACATGTTTTTCGGCATGGTAAGATGAGCGAACCATGGGGCCACTCTCTACAAACTGAAACCCTTTTTTTAAACCTATCGTCTCATATTTTTTAAACTGATGAGGCGTAAT
>JAGPHP010000290.1 GCA_018055415.1 Breznakibacter sp.
ACAATTGGTGCACACATAGGGGATGAAACTTATCATAAAAAGAGTGATGATGCCTTGCATATAGACAAAGGCCTGTATGCCGATTTGGCAAATGCTCTACCATGTGGAATTTATAGGTTGCGGGTTTTTCATGATCTATCTTTAAACAAAGACAGATGGGTTAGCTCAAACGATGCTCCCTATGCAGTAGAATTTGCAAATGACCGATTTTACGAGATACTGCATCTTGACAGGTTTACCTACGAGCAGAAACCAAGTGTTTTACACGATTTGATTTTCGAGGACGACAAAGCTGAATTTGCCAGAATGAATGTAGAATCAAATTTACATAAATCAACTTTTGCATGGGAGGGTCGCCTATTAATCAATAACAAAGTAAAATGGGTTCAATTTAGATCAGTTCCACGTGTCATGGAAAACAACGACATTATTTGGACAGGCACGTTAGATGACATAACTAAACGAAAGCAAATTGAAGAGGAGTTGAAAATTAAGAATGTGGAGCTACAAAAATTAAACGCCGACAAAGACTTTTTTATGTCAATGCTTGCGCATGATCTAAAAAGTCCGTTTAACTCAATACTAGGCTTGTTGGAACTCTTAATATTGAACCTAAATCATTATGATATTGATAAAATAAGACAATATCTCTTATTAGTAAACGATTCGTCGGTAGGAGCGTACCACCTATTAGAAGATATTTTACTATGGGCACATTCACAATCGGGCAAATTGCCCTTTGAGCCTGGCGAAATCGATTTAAAACATTGTTGCAAGGGAGTTATCGAATCGTTAAAACCTAATGCCGATTATAAAAACATAACAATTAGAGGTGTTGAATCTGAAAGAATCAATATTTATGCAGACATCAATATGTTGAACACTATTTTGCGCAACTTAATCACAAACGCCATAAAATTCACAAACAGAGGGGGCTTAATCACTATCACAGCGCAACAAAACAGCTCAGATACGACCATAGTGGTTTCCGACAATGGAATAGGAATATCAGCCGAACGAATACCCACCCTTTTTGATATTTCAAAGGTACATTCAACCAAGGGAACCGATGACGAAAAGGGAACCGGCATAGGAATATTACTATGCAAAGAGTTTTTGGAGAGACATGGTGGTAAAATTTGGGTTGAGAGCGAGTTAAATAAGGGGAGTTTGTTCAAATTCACTATACCAGTAAGATCCAATTAAGATGGATTAAAATCGTCGTATTGCATCTTTTTGAAAATTTCAAGAAAAAGCAAGACCGCTGCTATTCCATTTATGGCGTCTCAAGCTATATGATATAGATCATTTTCCTACATCGAACTAGTGTTAACAAATAAAACTTAATACAATCAATAAACAGTGTCTATGAGTGATAATGGATTCAGAAAAACATACGAGAATAAAAGCACCGACGAATTATTAGATATTGTTACGAATAAAAGAGATGATTATAATAAAAATGCCATTGCTGATATTGAGATGATCCTTAATGATCGAGAAGTTGCCTATGAGATAATGGTACCAGAGCCAACAGTGGAGGTCGAAAAAACAGAAAAGAGCGATAATAAGAAGTTGATCTATTGGCCACTTGTGGTGGGTTTTATTTTTGTGGGTTTTTCATTTCTGAATCCCTTTGAGAGTTCATCGGATGCATTTACTAAAAACTTAATAGCATTACTAATCACACGTTTTATTGTGTTAGTTTGGGTTATTGATTTGGCAAAACAATATAGTTTTAAGCAATCCCTATGGGCTATTTTAGGTTTAATCTTTGGTGGATGGATTTTAATGATCATGAATATCTTAATTTGGAATAAACCAGATTTAACAGAAAGTGATATGGATAATGGAGAGTAGGAAAAAGCTACTTTAAAGTTTCTTACAGTGTTACGATAGAACTATATTTCCACAAAATCACAACCACATATCCAATGAACTAACTCCCATACGCAACTATAACCCCAAAAAACGATAAATAACCAACTATACAGCCCCTAAACAGATCTCTACTCTTTGTAAAACACCCCATCTAAAAAAGAGATCATTTTATCAATGGCAAAAGGAGCATCACGTGTAAAATCAAACAGAGAGGCTGTATTTTTAATAGGACTCAAAAAAGCGTGCTGCTTCCCCTTGTACTTCCAAAACTCAATTGGCTGCCCAAGCTTCTGACATCTATCAACATAACGCTTTACATATCGCGGAGGAGTCACCACATCTAACGACCCCACGATGCAGAGTTGCGGCGGCAGTAAACGCTCACTTTTAGCTGGTATTTGGTAAACTGGCGATACGGCCTTATAGTAAGAGGGGTGAGTTCGATAAGAGAGCGAATCGGCCAAAATAGAACGTGCCTTCACTTTGCCTACCGCCCAAAAGGGGTTGGCTACCGTTTCAAAACCACTTTTACAGAGTCTGTCCACATCAATAGCTGGGTAGTTTAAAATTGCCGCCTTTACCTCTACCCCACCCTTTGCAACATAGCTCAATGGTGTTTCGTGATCAGGCAACCACGATGGGGAGAACATGAGGCGATCACTGCCATAGAG
>JAGPHP010000291.1 GCA_018055415.1 Breznakibacter sp.
GTATAACCACCATTGTACAATAGGGCTGTTTTGCGTTGTCGCCTTTATAGATATAATCTTGATGATACTCTTCTGCTTTATAAAAAGTGGTCAATGGATGCAATTCAGTCACAATAGGCGCATCGAACGCTTTATTATCAGTTAACGTTTTAATTACCAATTCGGCAGTCTGCTTTTGTTTTTCGGAGGTATAAAAAATAGAAGTTTGATACTGATGGCCAACATCTTCCCCTTGCCTATCTTTTGTGGTAGGATTATGAACCGAGAAGAAAACCTCCAGCAAATCGGTATAAGAGACTACGTCAGGATCAAAAACCACCTTCACAACCTCAACATGTCCTGTTTGACCACCACAAACCTCTTTATATGTAGGATTAAGTGTATGACCACCCGTATAACCCGACTCCGAAGAATCGACACCCTTAATTGAGCCAAAAATAGCTTCAACACACCAAAAGCAGCCCGCACCAAACACGGCAACTTCTCTATTTTTATTTTCCATAGGAGTAAAACTGTAAAAGAGTAACGAAAGTAATATGATTATTGAGATTCTCATAGAGATGATTTTTAAATAATAACAAAATGTTTTCCGTTATGTTTTGAATTAAAATCCATCGGATGAAATCTTACCAATTATTACTACTTTTGAACCTCACAAAAAACATCACGTTAATGCATCCATCATCGCCTCTTGCCGAACGCATGCGCCCCAAAACACTCGATCAATATATTGGCCAGTCGCATTTGGTGGGCAAAGGAAGCATTTTGCGTAAAATGGTGGAGAGTGGCAATATTGCCTCCATTATTCTTTGGGGACCTCCTGGAGTGGGCAAAACAACCTTAGCAAAAATCATTGCCAAACAGCTTGAGCGCGAGTATTTTGAGCTAAGTGCTATTAATTCGGGGGTTAAAGATGTGCGTGAAGTAATCGAGAGAGCCAAAAAGGCGAGATTCTTTAACGCGCCAAATCCCATTCTCTTTATCGATGAGATACACCGATTTAGTAAATCGCAGCAGGACTCTTTACTCGGTGCTGTAGAGCAAGGAACCGTGACTCTTATTGGAGCAACTACCGAAAACCCTAGTTTCGAGGTAATCTCTCCCCTACTCTCGCGTTGCCAGGTTTATGTCCTTAAATATCTGTCAGACGAGGAGTTACTACAATTGGTTCACTCCATTTTTGAGAGGGACAGCTATCTTAAAAACAAACCCTACAAACTCACCGAAACAGAGGCTCTTTTAACCTTTTCGGGGGGAGATGCGCGCAAACTACTCAACATTGTAGAGCTTGTATGCAACCATGAAATTGAAAATGAGACCATCGAATTCACCAACGAACTTGTAACCACACTTTTGCAACAAAACGCGCCTGCTTACGACAAGAACGGCGAGTTGCATTACGATATCATTTCAGCCTTTATTAAATCAATTCGTGGAAGCGATCCCGATGGAGCTGTTTATTGGTTGGCGCGCATGGTTGAAGGGGGTGAAGATCCGAAATTTATAGCCCGCCGACTGCTCATCTCAGCAGCCGAAGATATTGGATTAGCAAATCCCAATGCGCTCCTTTTGGCAAGCGAGTGTTTTAAGGCTATTCAAGTTATTGGATGGCCAGAGTCGCGCATTATTCTATCGCAAACAACCATCTATTTGGCCTCGAGCCCTAAGAGCAATAGCGCCTATATGGCCATAAATAATGCTCAAATGGAGGTTCGCAACAGTGGCAATCTTCCTGTGCCACTGCATCTGCGTAATGCACCTACTAAATTGATGAAAGATATGGGTTACGGTCAAGATTATAAATATTCTCACGATTTTAATAATAACTTTGCAGCACAACAATTTCTTCCAGATAAGCTAGCAAACAGTCGTTTTTATAAGCCTCAAGAGAATGGAAGCGAGAAGAAATCGGCCGATTGGCTCAAGTTTTTGTGGAAGGATAGATATTAACAGTGGAAATACTTGGAAATACTTGGAAGTACTTGGAAGTACTTGGAAATACTTTGGTTACAATAAAAAATATTTTTTGAAAAACAGTAGAAATCATGATGCTAAATAACTTACCAAAACTACAACATACCGATTCGGGAAACTTCTTTTTATTAGCTGGTCCTTGCGCAATTGAAGGCGAAGAGATGGCACTCAGAATTGCCGAAAAGGTGGTAAAAATTACCGACACACTAAAAATTCCTTATGTATTTAAGGGCTCTTATCGTAAAGCCAATCGCTCGCGCATTGACTCATTTTGCGGTATTGGCGATGAAAAAGCGTTGAAGATTCTACAAAAGGTAAGTCGCGAATTTGGCATTCCAGTGGTTACCGATATTCACGATGCCAGTGAAGCGGCTATGGCTGCCGAATATGTTGATATTCTGCAAATTCCTGCATTTTTGTGTCGTCAAACCGATATATTAATAGCTGCTGCACAAACAGGCAAACATGTGAACATCAAAAAAGGACAATTTCTTTCGCCCGAAGCAATGACGTTTGCTGTAAATAAAGTACGCGATTCGGGCAACAACAACATCTTTTTAACCGACCGTGGCAGC
>JAGPHP010000292.1 GCA_018055415.1 Breznakibacter sp.
CGCATCCGTTCAATCTCAGTTCGAAAGAGGCCTGCTATTGTTGCACGATTTAAAACGACACTATTTTCACGAGAAGAATTCATCACTTTAGTAACAAGCCTTTCCACTTCTTCTCCTTCTCTAGTTCCCATATCCCACAATTCTTGAAGTACTGTTTTATTATACATCTTTTCATACTCTGCCATACCTTGTAGCACCCAATATCTGTGGTCACTTTCGACTTCTAACCACTGCCATACAATTTCAGCATCTGCCACATCTGGTTTTTCATACTGACACGATTGACAGAGTACCATTTGATTCGCAAAACTAGTCATGTCTGTTTTCCATTTATGCGATACAATTTGATAAGCACCCACAGCATGAGAAGTTTTACATCTCCAACATAGACCCTTGTGAACTTCGGTATCATCAAAAATCCCTCGCTCAACCAAGGTGTCCATCCAGTAGACTTCAATCTTTGATAAATCCATTTTAGTATTATGCATAGATAACATCTTTAACATCTTCATTCTCCCTTAAATCCTTATTTATTTTCCAATAGTTGTGACCGAATCATACTCGCTTGTAGCATTGCCAGCTCGACAATACAAGGATACTGACTTAAATCTAAATTCTCCAACAAACGGTAAGATAAAAATAACTTCGGCTGTAAACGTGTCAGAGGTTTTGACCAAATAACTTGTTCATCTTGAAGTTGTTTGATGGCCAAAAAATATAGGTGATTGACCATGAGATAGGCTTTGCCATTTAACAAATAGGCATAATCCTGCATCAAATCCCGACAAAATGATGCAATCCACACAGCAGCTGTCTTTTCAACATCGAATTGGTTAGTACGTAATAAGTTAGCTGTGAACAAACTTCCCTTTCCAAAATCCTCAGACCACCTGCCTTCAAAATCTTCCATGTTTAACGGAGAGGTCAACCCAAAATGGCTAGCATATGTTTCCCATTCCTTATAAATATCATTCCAAGAAATAACTGTCTTCATAATCGACTCTACCTCCGTTTTTCATTTATGTGAGATAATTTTAACACCAATTTTCTGTTTTGTCAAACATGTTAAACAATATTTGCAAACAGAAATATAAAATGGTATAATTAGTTAAACAAATAAGGAGACAACCATGATACTAGGCGAAATATTAAAGGAATACCGAAGCAAACATTCATTATCAATGGATAAATTTGCAGAGCTATCTGGTTTAACAAAGGGATATATTTCCATGTTAGAAAAGAACCAACATCCCAAAACAAAAAAAGCTCTTTTGCCGACATTGGATACTCTTGAAAAAGTAGCAAAAGGAATGTCCATATCTGTTAGGGATTTGATCGAACAGTTAGACACCAATCAAGATATTGCTTTGACAATAACTCCTGGGCAATTCAAGCTTTTTCAGCAACCAATCCATCCTCAGGTCCAGCTCTTGGATAAAGAGTTACAAGAACCATTTCACAGTCAATGGCTAGCCTTTGGTCAAGAACAGTTACTGGCTATGCAGAAAACTAGTCAGACAAATATTTTACAAATGGATGATTACCGTGATCGGGTTGAGTTAGCCGTTCCAGGTAAAGTCTCTGCTGGTACTGGTTATTGGCAGGATACTGATTTGAATAACCTAGTATCATTCTTCAGTGATGGCATTCCCGACAGCCACACATATGATACAATCGCCCAAGTAGTTGGGGATTCCATGGCTCCACAGATTCAAGATGGAGATTATTTATTTATTCGATTAACTCCACATATTCCATTAAATGCCATTGGGATTTTCTCCGTAAATGGGGAAAATTTTGTTAAAAAGTTCAAAGGCGACTACTTACAATCACTCAATCCAGACTATGATGATATATATCTTAATGCAGATGACGATATCCGCCCAATTGGTCAAGTGGTTGCAATTTATGAGTAAAAAAAGGAGGCTTACTCGCCTCCCTTTTCTTTTAATGGAAAAGTCTCTCATCTGATGATTGTTGACAATTGATACTCTTTTCAAAACCAAAATGAACTGGTGTCAACTTTTAATCTTGATAGAGTTGATTTAATATGTAAATTAATTATTAATTTAGCTATCCTTATGTCGATTGATTGTCCTCTACTATTTTATTAAAAGTGTGGAGATTGCTTATTATTGAAAATTACTAGAGGTTTTGATTTCTCACTTTTCTAAAACACAAATTTTAAGAATGAGTTATTATGGAACGAAAATATTAGCCTTTAATGTTGATTGAACCGGATAGCTGGGCTAATGTCAGGTACAAATGCTTCACATTAGAAAATTATAATTTCCAAAATATTATTTGGATAACCGACGAAAGACTTTTCCCCTACTAGAATCTGCAACTTTTTTGCAAAAGATTCAGAATCCTAGTAGTATATACAAACTTACTGAACGCAAATAGACTCCTTTCAATTAAGCCAGATGGCGTTCAACATCTTAAATCAAACTATTTCCTTTTTTCAATTAGATTATACCATTATTGTAAAGCGCTTTCAAATAATTATGTGCTCCAAATTCAATTTTTTTAACTTTCTTTT
>JAGPHP010000293.1 GCA_018055415.1 Breznakibacter sp.
CGAAAGAGCGTCTTTACCATCTGAATATCGCCAACTCCCTTTATATCAACATTAAAGAGTTTGTTGATTTCAATGTTCTTGAATTTATAGTTATTACCCAGAAGTTGAATAACGTCGTCGAGAACCTCTTCTAGGTTAAAAGAGGTTGGATTAAATAGACTGAGACTGTTTTGTGATTTAGCCCATTCGAGCAAGTTACTAAGCAACATAATGCCATTGGCCGAAGCATCTCTCATATCAGTAATGCACTCTTTGAGATACTCTTTAGGCTGACTCTCGAAATCGGACAAAAGCAGGTCGCCAATCGATTTTTGAATAGCAAATGGAGTTCTTAAGTCGTGCCCAATGATAGAGAAGAGTTTATCTTTTGTTGCCATCAGTTCTTGAAGCTTCAGGTTTTGCTGCTCAATCATCTCTTTTTGTGCCGAGAGTTTTTCGTATAACTCTTTTTCAGCTTCCAAATGTTTGAGGGCAATCTCTTTCTCTTTTTGTTCGAGAGCGAGTTTAAGCTCTACATCTTTAGTCTCTTCAACGGCTTTAATCTGTTTGTAGGTGAGTTTTTCAAGCAGTTTAGGTATAAAGAACAGGTAAAAGGCAAGCAATCCAAAATAGACACTTCGGTAGAACATAGATGTCCATCCAAAAAGATCTTCTTGAGCCAAAAGCTCGGGGGCTATGTGTGGACGAAGGAGGATGTATATTATGTTGTAAGTGATTATTGCCCAAGTGGTTGTGAATATCACCAACACGCCGTCGTATCTTAACACCGAGAGAAGAATTACAACAGGATAGAGCAGTATGGATGCTGCTGTGATAACGGCACTAGGTTCAAAAATATAGGCGTAGGTGAATAGATGGAGCGAAAGAACGGTGACATCTATAAATGAGCTGATATATCCCATCCACTCATTTTGTCCATTTCGTTTTATGATGTAGTTTAGAACTGCATTATAGATAAAATAGAGAAACGCCAAGTAAAATGATACTAGAGCTCGTTCGGGATACCCACTCAGATAGATATTGCCAATGAGAAAAAGTATAGCCAAGATTAGTACCCATCGGAACTTAATGACCTCCTTTTCGCCCCAAATAGCCTCTTCTTTAAAATGGTGGGAGAAGTGTTTAATTTTCATAATCCCTTACTTGTTGGTTGAACCATTTTAAAGATAAGAAAATAGAGATACAAAACCTAGCCTAAACTATTTTTTTGTGCCTATCGTTGTCGTCTTGGTACTTAATAGAGTCAAAACTTTTAAGCGGATTTGCAGATAGCTCTTTGTTTAATAATCGGTTGTTGAAAATATCAACAGCCAAAAACATAGCAGTTCTAAACGAACTTTCGTCGGCACTATTGGTGCCAGCAATTTCGTAGGCTGTGCCATGATCGGGTGAAGTGCGTACAAACGGAAGTCCAGCGGTATAGTTAACACCTTGCGAAAACTCTAATGCTTTAAACGGAATAAGTCCTTGATCGTGATACATTGCTAAGATCGCATCAAATTTTGAGGCTTGTCCCGAGCCAAAAAGACCGTCGGCTGCAAAAGGTCCTAAAGCCATTATGCCCTCTTTTTTTGCTTGCTCAATAGCGGGTGTAATAACATCTTTCTCCTCATTGCCAAGCAAACCATTGTCGCCAGCGTGTGGGTTAAGTCCCAAAACAGCAATGCGTGGTTTGCGTATGGTAAAGTCGTTTTTGAGCGAGGCATTTAAAACGCGCAGTTTTTTCATAATGCTCTCAGTCGTGATGGATTCTGCTACCGAGTTAAGAGGTTGATGACCAGTAACAACACCTACTCTAATCTTTTCGCCTACTAAAAACATGAGCGACTCACCGCCAAGCATCTGTTCCAGATACTCGGTGTGTCCCGGGAAATGGAAGTCGGGAGATTGAATATTCTTTTTATTGATTGGAGCCGTGACTAAAACGTCAATTTTACCTGCCTTCAGATCTTCAACGGCTAGTTTGAGTGCAGCTAATGCCGCGGCACCGCCCTCTTCGGTTGACTTTCCGATATCCACTTTCACATTATCGTCGATACAGTTGATGATGTGAACTTTTCGGGATGTTGCCTCTTCAGCACTTCTGATGCTGTTTAGGTTAATTGTAGATGCCTCGAGAGTTTTTCGATGGAAAGCGCCAATGCGCGACGATCCATAGATAATAGGTATTAATGATTCAAGAATGCGGTTATCTTCAAGAGCCTTAAAGATAACTTCGTAACCAATGCCATTTATATCGCCGTGGGTGATCCCCACTTTTATATCTGTTCTCATTATATCGATGTATTAAAAAGAGTGTTAAAAAAACGAACCTCAAAGGTAGTAAAATTCGTTTAGTGGACTCTATTTAAGATTTGAAAAAAATTGGTAGAGTAGTCTCACTCCATAACCTGTACCTCCTGCTGGGATATAACCCGATGCAGCATCTAAAAATGCCGGGGCTGCAATGTCGATATGAATATAAGGTGCCTTTACAAAATGCTCTAAAAACTTGCCTGCAGTAATGGCGCCAGCCTCTTTACCCCCAATGTTTTTCATGT
>JAGPHP010000113.1 GCA_018055415.1 Breznakibacter sp.
TTCTAGAACGATTTATCTCTCAATCGCCAGGAGATTTGCTTATTGCACCCAAATGGGGTGTCAAAAATTTTGAATTCGTTGCCAAAGTTGAGAAGCGCTTAAAGGAGCGTGATACCCACCAAGGAAGGCTCTATGTATAGAAGAGTAGGGGATTAATTGGGATATTCTTATTAGGCTAGTTTGACTAAACCCATCTGTATTAGGGCTTTCTTTGCAGCTAGTGTTTTGTCCCACTTGTTATTTTATTCCTTTAATTTATTCTTTATATCCATCATGGTGTGCAGAATTCTGGTTATTTCAACAACGTCATCCGAAATCATTCTGTAAAAGACGATGTGTTTATTTACATTAAATCCCTTGAGTTCGTTTTCTACGTTACTATAATTTCTTCCAATTTTAGGATTCTCAGTGATTTCTTGAAAACTGTCTATTAACGATTTGTAATATTTATCCGCTTGATTTTCAGACCATGTTTCGATAGTGTAGTGCCAAATATTCGTTAAATCTTCAACGGCTTTATTTGTTAATAGAAATCTAGCCATTCTTTTTTCTGTTAGCTTTCATCGTTTGCAAATGTACATTCGGATCAAAGTCTCTAGCAATTCCACTTTCAATTCCTTCATTAATTGACCGTTTTAGCGCAATTAATCTATTTTCTTCTTCTTCCAATAATCGAAGACCAGCTCTGATAATTTCGCTCACATTTTTAAATCGTCCTTCTGTAATGCTTTTTTGAATAAAGGTGTCAAAGTGATCTCCCAATGATATCGATGTGTTCTTGTTCATAATGACATTTTTAATATACCAAAATTTGGTATAAATATAATCATTTTTTATAGGAGGTGACATTTCAACGTGAGTTCGATATCAGAATGTACGTTTTTTGAATCCTTGTAAGATGAGATTTTGAATCGCTAGACGCTCATTGTGGCGTCTCAAAACAAACGTTAGATATTAATTCCGTACATCGAACTCATTATATAATAAAAAAAGCCCTCTAGAGCAAAATTCTCAGAGGGCTTTTAAGTAATTTTCTATTTAGATACTACCAATTGTTGTAGATACCATCCATTAATCGCTGATGTTTCTCCTCGTTAGATAAAGCTAAATACTTCTCTACCTCAGCTTGATGTTTCTCTTTTTTTGCCTTCTCCTGAGCCTTTTTAGGTGCACCGTAAATGCGTTCTACCTTATCTGCTAAGAACTTAGAGGCTACCGTTGGGAAAAGCTCAAGAAGCAACTCCTCTTTTTCGTTGTTGGCTAGTCTAATGTTGTCGCCATAATCAGGATATGAAGGATTATCTTGTTTCTTATAATTCTTCAAGTTGTAAGGAACCTCAGTTTTTGTACCCGCTATTTTCAAACGAAACTCTGGTTTTACTGGCACCGGTGTTTTACCATACGAGCCCTTTACCAAATTTACAAACTGGATAGAGTTGTTGGTGTAGAATGGTTTTCCACTATTCTCATCAATCACACAGTTTACGGCTTGTGCTCCCACAATTTGACTTGTTGGCGTTACCAATGGAGGACAGCCGGCCGCCAAACGAACAGTTGGTATAATCTCCAAAACGCGAGGCAATAGATGCTCTTGTTTTAACTGCTTTAACTGCGAAAGAAGGTTGGTGTACATACCACCTGGAACTTCAGCAAAAAGAACTTTCTCATCAGGTTCAGGATAGTTGAAGTACTTCTCAATTTCTAAACAAACTGGAAGTAATTTGAGCGTATTGCCAGCTTGTGCTAAGGCAATAGCTTCATCAAACATCTTGTCTATCTTTGCAGGAAGTTTGTAATTTGTAATGTCAAACTCGATAGGGAACTGCTTATAGCTATCGTGAGCATCTAATTCAATTCGTATCTCTTTTAATAATTTGTTAATTTCAGATACCGCTTTCAGATTAACGCCAGTTTCAATTTTTAACTTATCGCACACAATTTGTATAAGCTCAAATCCAGGAGCAGCAGGTCCTCCACTAAAGTTTAAAATAGCTGTATCTAAGATGTCAACACCATTCACAATAGCCATGATTCCCGAAGCCAAACCATAACCAGGGGTACAGTGCGTGTGGAAATCCACAGGAACTCTTAATTTACTTTTTAACGCTTTAATGATCTCTCCAGCTTTTTCAGGAGTTACCAAACCAGCCATATCTTTTAGGGTGATCATGTCGGCACCCATTGCCTCAAGGCGAATAGCTAGCTCTACAAAGTAATCTAGTGAGAAAATCTTTTTAGGTAACTTCTCTCCTCTAAAGCGAGCTCTTACTCTATCTTTGGTTGAAAATTTTGGATCAACCGTATAACATATTACACAATCGGCCAATCCACCATTCTCTTTAACGTATTGAATAGAGGATTTGATGTTGTTAGCATCATTTAACGCATCAAAAATACGCATGATCGAGATGCCCGACCGTACGGCATTACGGTTAAAGCCTTCGATAACAGACTCTGGATAGGGATTGTAACCAAAAAGGTTACGACCTCTTGAAAGAGCTGTTAAATGCGATACTGTACCGATTTCTGCCTTTATTTTTTCCAAACGCTCCCATGGGTCTTCATTTAAAAATCGCATGATGGAGTCAGGAATTGCACCACCCCATACTTCAAGGGCGTAAAATCCAGCCTCTTTGTATAGCGGCAATAGACGATCTATCTGTGCCTGATTCATGCGAGTAGCAAAAAGCGATTGTTGCCCGTCGCGCATCGTAACATCACGAATTAATAACTTTCTTCCCATAAAAACTTTAACTTTTTAGCACTATTATAATTGCAGTAATTTATCGTTACAAAAGTGATATTTTTTTAGCGATTTGTCATATTTAAATATATGTTATACAATAGGTTTTTCGACTATTTTAGGTCATTCCTTCGAATTTTGAGATTCGTTTATGATTCGTTAATTTGTGTTTGTTTTTTTTAACATTTGCAATAGGTCTTAATATCCCAAAATTCAAACAACCTATCTGATCTCATTTTTATCAGCATCTAAGTCGAAAACTCTTAGATGTGAGCATCATTTTGAAAAAAAATGGCAATATTGCACGATAATTTGACATCTTAATAAAATCGATTATTGATGATAGTTGGCACTGTTATAAACGTAGCAACAGTTTCTTTGGGATCGGGGTTGGGCTTACTTATGCATTCAAAACTGCCCCAACGTATTCTCGAACGAATTTTTCAGGCAATAGGGCTCTTTACGCTTCTTTTGGGCTTTTATACCGCCAGTAAAGTAGATAGTGTTTTAGTAATGATTTTTAGTCTCGTTTTAGGTGCTCTTTTGGGTGAACTGATTCAAATAGAGGGCTATATCAACAAAGGCGCCAATCGTTTTAAAAGCATTGTTAAAAATAGTGGCGAGACCTTTTCTGAAGGTCTAGTTACAGCTTTTTTACTCTTTTGTACGGGGTCATTAACTATCTTGGGTAGTATTGATGAAGGAATTGGCAATGGAAATACACTGCTTCTGTCAAAATCCATACTCGATGGGTTTGCCTCTTTTGCGCTTGCAGGTTCATTAGGTGTGGGTGTTTTATTCTCCATTATTCCTCTCTTTTTATATCAATCGGCCATCACACTCTTAGCCTACTATTTTGGCAACTTTTTTTCCACAACCATTACTCAAGCCCTCTCTTCTACGGGTGGTGTTTTACTCATAGGCCTGGGAATCTCAATGCTCGACATTAAAAAGATCAATGTCGTAAATATGCTTCCAGCGCTTTTGTTTGCACCTCTTTTAATATGGCTTATAGGCTTTATAAATAGTTAAAATAAAAACATATCATACAAATGTCAATCGTAAAAAATAAAATCGATCTTTTAGTTGAGTTATTTGAGAAATGGTCAAATCAAGCGGTCACACAAGTTACAGCTTTACCACCATCAGGCTCATATCGCGAATATTATCGTATTAAAAGTGATAATATTTCGGTGCTCGGTGTATTTAATAGTGATAAGCGTGAAAATGATGCCTACTTAGGGTTTACAGATTTGCTATTAAACGAAAAACTTAATGTGCCGCAAACATACATCGTTGACAAAGAGCACGACATCTATTTGATAGAAGATTTGGGCGATATCACTCTATTTGCCCTTTTAGAACAAGAGCGTACAAGCAAAGAGTTTCCATCAAGTATCATCCCAATTTATAAAAAGGTATTACAACACCTTATTCAAATTCAAGTAAAAGGGGCAACCGCAATCGACTACTCATTGTGTTATCCGCGAGCTGCATTTGATCACCAGTCGATGATGTGGGATTTAAACTATTTTAAATACCATTTTCTTAAATTAGGGCGCATTCCATTTGATGAACAACGATTAGAAGATGATTTTAACCGTTTTATTGAATATCTTCTCTCCGAGGAGCATGATTTCTTCCTCTACCGCGATTTTCAGTCACGCAATATTATGGTTGTAAATGATGAACCTTGGTTTATCGATTATCAGGGTGGACGTAAAGGTGCGTTGCAGTATGATGTGGCATCGTTACTTTATGATGCCAAAGCTGATATGCCAAACCACATCCGAGAGGAGCTATTGAATTTCTATATCGATGAGTTAGAAAAGGTAAGAGCAATTGATAAAGAGCAATTTAAAAACTATTACCAAGGATATGCCCTTATTCGAATGTTGCAAGCAATGGGGGCTTACGGATTTAGAGGTTTCTTTGAGAAGAAAGAACATTTCTTAAAGAGTATTCCATTTGCTTTGGATAATCTGGGTGAATTGCTGCCAAAATTATCGTTTTTAAATACGATGCCCGAGTTACAAAAAACGCTTAAACTAGTGGCATCTTCTAGTGAACTCAGAGCTCTAGGTGCCGAGAGCGATAACTTAAAAGTGACCATCTGCTCTTTTTCGTATAAGCGCGGGATTCCTGTTGATTATAGTGGAAACGGAGGTGGATTTGTTTTTGACTGCCGAGCAATTCATAACCCAGGAAAATATCCCGAATATAAAACTAAGACAGGGAGAGATGCCGAGGTAATTCATTTTTTTGAACAAGAGGTAGAGATGTCCTCATTTTTGAGCGACGTATTCAGTATTGTTTCCAAAAGTGTAGCAAAATATATAAAGAGTGGGTTTACCCATTTGTCTGTCAATTTTGGATGCACGGGGGGACAACATCGCTCTGTCTATTCGGCCGAACAGCTTGCCGCTTTTTTACGACAAAATTATAAGATAGAGATTGTAATAAAGCATGTTGAATTGGAGATGAAACAGAATTAATTGGATAGATAAAATTCTTTAAATCAAATTTATGGCTAAAACACGTTGTGAAGAGAAAGGGTTAGAGGGCTATTTTAACTTCCATTTATTAGCTACTTTTGAGTGTGAAAAATGTGGGTCAAAAGCAAATGACAAAAAGTATCTCTGTAAACCCACAAAAATTAAGCAAGAAAAATTATCTTTGAATAAAAATAAGGATCTATAAAGAGTATGAACGCATTAATCTTCTCAGCTGGGTTAGGAACGAGGTTGGCACCACTGACAGATCACACACCAAAAGCCTTGGTGCAGTTGAATGGTAAGCCGCTTTTGAGTTATGCACTCGAAAAGTGTGCCGATTTAGGGGTTACAACAGCCGTTGTTAATGTTCATCATTTTGGACAGCAGGTTATCGATTATCTGGCCACTCAGGTCTATGACGGTATGAAAATAGTTATCTCTGATGAGAGAGATCTGTTGTTAGACACTGGGGGTGGTTTAATTAAAGCACTTCCACTTTTTGAAGTAGATCAGCCAATACTCCTCTATAATGTTGATGTTATTACAAATGCCAGTCTCTGGGATTTAAAACGAGAACACTATCGAAACGACTGCATTGCTACCGTCATGGTTAATAAACGTGAAGGGAATCGATTCTTTCTATTTAATCAGGAGATGGATTTGTGCGGTTGGGAAAATACGGCAACAAACGAGCGCATAATATCTAGAGATGAAAAGCCGCTCTCTTCTTGGGGCTTTTGCGGTATTCACTTTATTGAATATGATTTTGTTGAGAAATTAGGTGAATTACGTAAATTCTCCATCACCAACGGATACCTTGAAATAGCAAAAACAGAGAAAATATTTGGTTGGTCTCGATGGCATGGGTATTGGTACGATGTTGGCTCACCTCAAAAACTTCATGAAGCTGCTGAGGTTGTTAAACAACACAAATAATGTAAACTTGCAATGTGTTGCAAACTAAAAGCTCTAATATACCATAGATCGACGTTTTAGAAGACAAAATATATATATAAAAAAAGGGACAAAGGACAACTTGTCCCTTTTTTTATGTAATGTTGTCGTAATAATACGCTGTAGGCGTATCCCGTGCATAACCCCCAGATTTATCTGGGGGAATAGGGAAGAGTACAACCACAACTCTGTAAGAGTTGACATGCAAAACACTCAAAAGGTAAACTCCTACGGAGTTTTGTGTATTGACCACATCTTCCCCCAGTTAAAACTGGGGGTTATGCACATTACACTCCTACGGAGTATGATTTATGATATTACGTGTTGGTTGATAAATATTCAATGATTAAATGCATTTGCACAGAATCTGCTTCAGTTGTTTTCATATGGATAATTGAAATATTTACATACTTCTTATCACTTATTTTAAGTCATTTCTCAAAAACACAATCATTAATTAATCTAAACACTATCTTTGTGGCTCTTTAATTGGTTTTAGTGCAGCAGAATTTCGTTTAGAAAATTAAGAATTAATCTATTAAGCAATTTATAGAAGCATGAAAAAAAGAGCCCTCTTCATTATAAACCCTATCTCTGGAATTGGTAAACATAAAACGATAGAGCGCAGCATAAAAACGGATATCGACAGTAATGCACTTGAATACGAATTTGCATATACACAATATCCACATCATGCCACGGAGATAGCTCGCGAAAATATTGGTAAATATGATATCATCGTTGCAGTTGGGGGCGATGGAACGGTTAATGAAGTTGCATCGGCATTAGTTCACACCGATACCGCATTGGGAATTATCCCAACAGGATCTGGAAATGGATTAGCACGCCACCTCAATATTCCTCTTAAAATAAACAAGGCTTTACACCTTCTAAACGATTATAAAACCATAAAAATTGACTCCATTAACATTAGCGGACGCACATCGGTTAATGTTTCAGGTATTGGATTTGATGCTTATATCTCTCATCTCTTCTCTCAATCTAAACGAAGAGGTCCAATGACCTATATTCAATTAATATCCAAAGAGTTCGCCAAATACAGAGCAGGTCACTATAAGCTGGTGATCGATGGACAGCCGGTTGCGATTGATGCGTTTATGATTGCTTTTGCAAACTCTTCGCAGTATGGTAATAATGTCCACATCGCACCCCATGCGATGGTTGATGATGGGTTTATAGATGTCTGTATTATCAAAGATTTTCCAAAGCACACTGCGCCAGCTTTGCTGTTAAGTTTGTTAGATACAACACTCGATAGAAGTAAGTTTGATATTATCAAAAAGGCTAAGAGCGTTCAAATAGAATTCCCGCTCCCTTTGGCAGGGCATGTAGATGGTGAGCCTGTTACATTTGTTGATAAAGTTGATATCTCCATTCAGCCACTTTCACTCAACGTGATTGTACCACTAGAGATGTATAAAAATCCCAATTTTTTCACTCCTTTTATGGAGAAGATACCACAATTCTTTAATCCATCATTCTAATGGAGTGTAGAGCAGGTTGTGGAGCGTGTTGTATTGCTCCATCCATATCATCTTCTCTACCTTTGCACCCTCATGGTAAGCCCAAAGGAGAGAGATGTTTGCATCTTACTCATGATAATAGATGCGATATCTTTAACTCCCCACTTAGACCTCGCGTGTGTGGCGGTTTTAAAGCAGAAGTTGAGTTTTGCGGTAGCACTTTTGAAGAGGCTATGGCTTGTTTATCTAGTTTAGAGGGTTAAGATCATTTAGTTTGATGAGAAAATTTATTTAATTTATTTTGAGACGCCATAAATGGACCTCTCTACATTTACCCCATCTGTTTATTTTAATTAGGGGCTGCTAAAATACAATCAAAGCATTTAATATCAATATTTTGCGAGATAAAAAACGTAT
>JAGPHP010000114.1 GCA_018055415.1 Breznakibacter sp.
CATTGGGTTTTAGGTTTGGTAGTAGAGAGAATGAAAATGATGGCGAATACCTCTATGATGAGTTCTTTTCGAGCACCGATATAACAACTCGTTACTCCACCACATCACTATCCGAACGAAATAATAAATGGCTCTCTTTGAATGGTGGATATGTCCACAAGTTTATTAACAATCCAGATCACACACTGAAGTTAAATGGAAATATAAATAGATCCACGGGGGAGGAGCAGACTGTGAGCGAGCAGCGTGACGGTGGTGGTGTGCTGACCGATGGGCGAAGCAGCCGTTCGTCGGGACCTCGTTATAATGGACAGGCTAGAATTGATTATGTTTTACCTTTGGAGAGTGGAATGAAGTTTGAATCGGGATATATGGGGCGATGGGAGAATCGTACGGCAGAGACTTGGTTGGATACTGTTGATTTGGCCACAGGCAACTATATTAATGATCAGCAATATAGTTACACCGCCGAGGCTTACCAGAATATACAAGCGCTTTATGCCATCTATTCGCAAAGTTTGGAGCGCTTCTCTTATCAATTTGGCTTGAGGGGCGAATATACTTATCGTGATATCTCGGTTACCGAAGATAGTGAGTCGTTTTTGATAGATCAATTAGACTATTTCCCAACTATCCATTTAACCTACAATTTACCTCACGATCATAAGTTAGCACTTTCATACAGTCGTCGTATCGAGCGTGTGCGTCCATGGGATTTGCACCCATTTATTGTGTGGGTGGATGCCTATAATGTTCGTCAGGGAAATCCTGCGCTTGAGAATCAGTATATCGATGCTTTAGAATTGGGATATATGAAGCAGTATGAGTTGTTCTACCTCTCTGTGGAGGGATATTACCGAATTACTCATAATAAGGTGGAGCGTATATCTACAGTTTATCAAGATAATGTGATGTTGCAAAAGCCCTATAATGTGGGCGAAGATTATACTTTTGGACTCGAGGGAAGCGTAAATACGACACTTTTTAAGTTCTGGGAAATTAACTTGATGGGCACTCTTTACGACTATCAATTAGAGGGCGAATATGATGGGCGCGTATTTGATAAGCAGAGCTTTAACTGGAATGGACGGTTGAATAATACGTTTCGACTAGGAAAGAATCATCAAATTCAATTAAACGGACAGTACAATAGCAAGACGGCTACGGCGCAGGGTGAAAATAGTGGATTTCAGACTTGGAATGGTGCCTATAAAGTAGACTTTTACGATAAAAAATTCTCAGCCATCTTGCAGGTGCGCGATATTTTTGGGACAGGTCAATGGGAAGGATATACATCATCGCCAACGCTTTATAACTACAATCTTTTTGAGCCTCGCTCCCCAATTTTTACGCTCACGCTCACTTATCGTATTAATAATTACAAGGCAAAACGCAACGGAGGAGTACAGTCTGGAGAGATGGACGGTGGCGGAAATGGTGAAGAGTAGGGTTGTGTTCTCTACAGTGGGTGTTGCTCTTCACTTACGCCTATGGGGGCTATTTTCTACCCATATTCACCTAAGTTAATGTTTCGTTAATGTGCTAGATATGTTCGATCATTGTGCTATTTTTGAGGATCATTAACTTAAGCTATTGTGGAATTAAAACTGTTTAAAAAGCCAATTGTGTGGTTGATAGTTTTTATGAGTGTATCGCTCTTAGGAATTATCTTGGTGCAGTTTTTTTGGATAAGTCGCGCCGTGGAAGTGCAACGGAATCAGATTAATTGGACTATTTACGAAGCGCTTCATGCATCGTTAGCGAGGCTTGAGAAGGAGCGAAATGCCGATTTCTTTTTGCGCTATAAGGGGATTAATCCTCAGAGTTTAAAACGCAAAAAGGGCAGAGGAAAGCACCATCAAAAAATAGCGACATCGCCCATAAATCAACAGATCTATATCTCTCCAAACGGTATCATTTCGACCTCTACACAATATAGCTACACTTATTCTACGCAGCTTGAAGATAAAGGGCTTGATGGAAAACTTCTAAATCCAGAGGGGGAGATGGATGATAGAAAAGATCTTCCAGTCCCACCACCTGAGTTCTCCAATATGGAGGATCAGGAGTCGCAAATACTTGAGTGGTTTAATCGGATGAATAATGAACTAAGCAGTCATTCGCAACCCCTGCAGAGCAGATTAATGCTATCGGAGTTAGCCGAAGTGCTTTCCGAAGAGTTTTCGCAGCGTGGAATAAGTGCGCCGTTTGAGTATGGTGTTGTAGATAAAAATACAATGGTAGCAACACCTTTCCGCTCCGCAAAATTTAATGCCGCTGAGCAAGAGAATCGCTTTGATTTGCCACTTTTTCCGAAGGATTTTTTTAGAGGAATCTCGCCATACTACTTGCAAGTTAATTTTGCCGATTTTACCACTCTGATATTTAGTTCGTTAGGCTGGCTTCTTGGAGCTTCGTTGGTCTTCACCATTTTTATTTTAGTGGCCTTTTTGCTTACCATTCGTACCATATTAACGCAAAAGCGCGTATCGGAGATAAAGAACGATTTTATCAATAACATGACGCATGAGTTTAAAACACCCATTGCTACAATTAGTTTAGCCACTGATAGTATTGGCAATAGCGCCATACTTTCTAACCCTGATCGTATTAAATCGTTCCTCTCTATCATAAAAGAGGAGAATAAACGGATGAATAAGCAGGTAGAGCGAATTTTGCAGATGTCGTTGCTCGAGAAGAAAGATTTTCAATTATTGAAGTCGCAAACAAATGTTAATCAGTTGGTTGTGAAAGTTGTGGATAGGATGAAATTACTAGCACAACAAAATGGTGGAGCCATTATCACTTATTTAGATGAGTCGATTCCAGAGATTCAGATTGATGAAGTTCATTTTACCAACGTTATACATAACCTCATAGATAATGCCATTAAATATACCGATAAAGCTCCTGAAATATCGGTCTCTTCAAAAATGGTAAATGGGGCAGTCGAGCTTGCAATTGCTGACAATGGCCTAGGTTTGACCAAGGAGCAGCAGGAGCGTGTTTTTGAGAAGTTTTACCGGGTTCATACCGGTAATCAGCATAATGTGAAAGGATTTGGGTTAGGATTAAGCTATGTGAAGGCTATTGTTAATCTACATGGTGGTGATATTAAAATTTCGAGTAAATTAGGTGTTGGAAGCACCTTTTATGTTACAATTCCCTTAAATTGTTAAATCGTATGGAAAAGCAATCACATATTTTTATGGTCGAAGACGACCTTAATTTTGGAACAGTCATGAAATCTTATCTTGAAATACACAATTTTGAGGTAACATGGGTTACAGATGGTAGTCTGGCCATATCGGCCTTTAAAAATGGCTCGTATGATCTTTGTATCTTAGATGTGATGTTACCAAACCTTGACGGATTTGGTGTGGCGGCGCTTATTCGGGAGGTAACGGTGGATATTCCGCTTATCTTTTTAACAGCTAAAACACTGAAAGAGGATATTTTGATGGGATTTAAATTGGGTGCCGATGATTATGTGACCAAACCATTTGATTCGGAGATTTTAATTGCTAAGATTAATGCTCTTTTGGCTCGAAATGCTATGAGGCAAGCCACTTTAGCCCAAGCAGATGCTAAAGAGTTTCAGTTGGGAAAACTTCACTTTAATGCGGAGATGCGCACCGTTACTACACCAACAGAGGTGTTTACCCTTTCACCAAAAGAGTCAGCGCTTTTGTATATGCTTTGTGTTGAAAAGAATAAGATTTTGCAACGTGAGAAGGCTCTTGTGCAAATTTGGGGTGATAATACCTATTTTACCACTCGAAGTATGGACGTTTTTATCACCAAGTTACGTAAGTATCTCAAAGAGGAGCCCTCCATCGAGATTATCAATATTCATGGAAGTGGCTATCAGTTGAAAGAGACGGCTGTTTAGAGGTCAATCAAAAACCATTTAAATATTGAATGTTTATCATTCAGCTTGTAATATTAGAAATTATACTCCATAGGTGTTCATTGCCAGATAGATTTGACAACTTTTAAAAAGTTGTCAAATCTAAAAAAATGATTTTTTGAATCGAAATTGTGTTTAAATGTTTGCACATTTCCCGAAGCTCCTCGAACCACTTCACCTGAAAATTTAGTTATTCTAAAGTAAATCTTTCCGTTGAACTTACTTAAATTAAAACTATTAATAATAGATGGTTTTAATTTCAAATTCGTTTGCCCTTGTTTAAAGGTGTTTTATGAATATAGTAATGATAAAAACGATATATTTGCGTTTTAAAGTTTTTTAACTATAACGTTGTGTCGCAACATTCAGCCTATACAAAATCCATATTTGCACTCTTTATTGGTGTTTTTTTTACTGGGATATCTGGAATATTTATTAAGTCTGCAGCTGCTCCTGGAGCTGTAACGGCGTTTTATCGTATGGCTATTGGTGCTTTCGTGCTTACGCCGTTGTTTTTGTATCAGCTATCCAATCAGAAGTTTATTTTAAATCGTGAGGGCATCAAGTATGCACTTATTGCAGGGCTTTGCTTCGGCGGAGATATGGTTCTCTGGGCAACTGGAATCACAATTTCAAATGCAACACTCCCCACTATTATGGGTAATTTAGCGCCACTTTGGGTAGGTTTAATTGCCTTGGCCTTTTTGAAAGAGCGTTTGAAATGGCATTTTTGGACGGGCGTACTCCTCGCTACTATTGGTGTATTTGTTATTGTGCATAAAAATATTGGTAACGCCGATAATGTTTTGCTAGGAATCTTGTTGGGTGCGGGTGCAGGTCTCTTTTATGCTGTTTTTTATGTCGTTACGCAAATTGGGCGTAAACACATCGACACGATTCCTTTTCTCTATCTGAGTACGTTGGGGTCGGCGGTTGTTTTGGCTATCTATAATCTTTTGGCTGGCAATGAACTTCTGGGCTATAGTAACGATACATATTTTCTTTTTGTAGTATATGGCATTGGCGTTCAGGTTGTTGGTTGGATGTTTATTAATTATGCACAAGGTTATGTAAAGGCGACCATTGTATCAACCATTTTACTCGGTCAACCGTTAGTAACTGCGGTTATTGCAGCACTTTTTTTGGCAGAAGTATTAACTGTTTATCACTACATTGGTTCTGCTATTGTTTTGGGAGGTATTTATGTGGTGCAAATATCTCGACAAAAGAGTAGATGATCGTGATTTGTTGTTTGTAAATTTAATTAGTAATTTTCAAACGTTTGCGTAATTGAATTGTGTTGTACTTAACGAATTTATCATCTATAAAAACATGAAAGTTAACCTGTTGTTTTTTTTCTTATTAATTCTCTTATCATTGGATTTTACGCCTAGTGTGGCGCAGAGTGCAAAGATTGGAATTCCAGAAGTGGAGTTTTACGATCGAATGCAATATGGGGCAGGAAGTCAGAACTGGAAGATGACACAGAATAATTACGGGTTGCTTTTTTTTGCTAATAATGCTGGCTTACTCTCTTTTGATGGGGTGCATTGGAAGCTTGATAAACGAAAGTATTCAGGCGGTTTAAAGATGGTCAGTTACCTCGGTAATAAATTGTATGTAGGTAACTACAATGAGTTTGGTGTTGAGTATGATGATTCGCTTCAGCAGCTTCGCTTTAGACCGATTTTAGGTGATGAAACTATTCTGTAAGCTCCCCTAAAAACAGGACAGTATAAAAGTAGAATTTTATTTAATTTTATGCTGTATGAAAAGAAAGAACTTTAATGCTTCACAGATTGCCTCAATCTTGAAGGAGTTTGAAAATGGAAAGAGCGTTTTAGAGCTCACTAAAGAGCATGGTGTTAGCCAAGCGGCCTTTTATAAGTGGCGTCAGCGCTATGGCGGAATGAGTGCCACCGAGTTAAAGCGTATAAAGGAGCTAGAAGCGGAAAACAAGCGTCTTAAGCGTATGTATTCTGAATTGGCCCTAGATCACTCCATACTAAAAGATATTGTTAAAAAAAAGCTTTAAAGCCTTGCCAAAAACGGGAACTAGTTCTAGAGGCTAGTCAAGACCTTTCGTGTGGCATCAGCAGGGCGTGTCGCATACTATCTATTAGGCGTTCGGTATTTTACTATCAATCCGTTAAAGATGATTCAGAAGTTATAACAGCGCTGCAGGAGAAGGCAACATTGCATCCTGCTGAGGGGTTCTGGAAGGCATATGACCGATTGCGTTCAGAAGGCAAAGCGTGGAATCACAAAAGGGTTTATAGGATCTATCTTATGATGCATTTAAATATGCGACGCAAAGCCAAGAAACGTCTGCCACAGCGTATAAAAGAGCCTCTAGAGATCCCTGCAGAACGCAATCATACATGGTCAATTGACTTTATGCATGATGCCCTTGAAAATGGTCGTAAAATCAAGTCATTTAATGTTATGGATGATTTTAACCGAGAAGCCTTGCATGTAGAGTTGGATTACACCTTTAAAAGCAATAAAGTGGTATATGTTCTAAACCATTTACTTAAACGTCATGGAAAACCTAAGCGCATTCGAATGGATAACGGACCTGAGTTTATTGCTGATTTGCTCAAGCAATGGGGCGAGATGCAAGAGATAGAGCTTAAATATATACAACCAGGAAAACCTACACAGAACTCATTAATCGAGCGATTTAACGGAACATTTAGACGCAATGTATTGGATGTCTATCTTTTTGGATCCTTAAATGAGGCTCGAGAGATAGCCAGTAAGTGGGTTTTTGATTATAACAATAATCGACCTCATGATGCACTGAATGGAAAGAGCCCGATCGACTATGCAAATTGTTTTCCTTCAAAGAGGGTACCCTCTTTGAAGGAAAACAATTATATTTGATTATTATTTAACTACACTGTCCTAAAAACGGGGAGCTTACACTACCTATAATATTCAAATTAAGAATGGTGCAAAAGGTTTTGGCGTTAAGCGTCTAACAGTTGATAGCAAAGCGGTTGAGGGTAATATTATTCCTCTTGGTGCTGCTAATAGTTTAATAAATATTCTAGTAGAGTTAGATTAATGTTGTTTCCTATGGATTTGCATATTACACGAAAGAGTGATATGCAAATCCTTTTTCTTGAAAAACTAATCTGATATATGATTATTGATCGTAAGTTGTTTGGTGTATTATCAACTGGAGAGGTTGTAAATCTTTATAAAATCACAAATCACTCAGGTTTTTCAGTCTCTGTAATGGATTTTGGGGCTACAGTTACCGAGATATCTGTGCCCAATAAAAATGGGGTTTTCGAAAATGTTGTCTTAGGTTTTGATACATTTAACGAATATGCTCATTCTAATCACTGTATTGGGGCTACTTGTGGGCGTTACGCTGGACGTATTAAGGGTGGACGGTTTAATCTTGGCAATGAAGTTTATCCTTTGCAAGTAAATGATGGGGAAAATACATTGCATGGAGGCGCAATTGGTTTTCATAAGCGCTTGTGGACAGCCACACTTGGTGGTGATTGCATAGAGTTGTTTTACCTAAGTCCCGATGGGGATCAGTCTTTCCCCGGCGAGTTGCTTACCAAAGTAACTTATAGAGTTACCGAGGATAATGAGTTAATAATTGAGTATAAAGCACTTTCGAACAAACCAACTGTTCTTAATTTAACCAACCACTCCTATTTTAACTTATCTGGTTGTGTGGAAGATGTGTTAACCCATGAATTATTAATTAATGCTTCAAAATACACACCTTCAGATAGTGGTTTTATTCCCACCGGGGAGATTGCGTCGATCCCAAAGCTTCTTGAGTTTAGAACTTCAAAACAGATTGGCAACTCTATTCATGAGATTAATGGATTTAACCATAATTATATTATTGATGGAGAGTTCGGTGAGTTTAGATTTGCAGCGGAACTCTCTCATTTTGATTCTGGTCGCAAAATGAGCGTTTATACAACAGAACCCGCACTAATGGTTTATACCGCCAACTATTTGCCCAAAGTAAAAGGGAAGGAGGGAAAGATGTATGATAAGTATTACTGCGTGTGTCTCGAAGCACAACATTTTCCAGACTCTCCAAATAATCCTCATTTCCCTTCTACAGTTCTTCTGCCAGGTGAGGTTTATTTGCAGAAAACGCTC
>JAGPHP010000014.1 GCA_018055415.1 Breznakibacter sp.
GAATTGCCGATGAATCCAAAAACGACTCTTTTACACGTCTCCAAATATAATCTACAGCCACCTCATTTGGATGAATCATATCATCGGCGTAGAAACGATAATCGCGCAATTCATCCATCACAATCTCGTAAGCAGGAAAATAGTAACAACCTTCATGGCTCTCAATTATCTTAGAAATAGCCAATAAAAGAGTTGATTTACTGATATTATTCTCAATAAATCCATCGGCTAAATGGCGGATCGGACTCACTGAAAACACTACTTTCAAATTAGGATTAAACTCTTTTATCCTCTCCCATAAATTACCGAATTCAGAAACAATAGAAGTAACTTCAAGCAGCTGTTTCTTAAAATATTTTGAAGGATATTTATGACAGTTTGCAACTAACAGATCATTCTCCTTTAAAAGATAAACATTAGCAGTGCCTAATGTTATAAACAAAAAAGAACTCTCTTTAAGCGATTTAGTGCCTAACTCAACATCTCGATTAATCTTATTGAGCGCAATAAGGGGATTAACATCCGAAAAAGCGGAGTGATGTTCGAAGGAGTGGTACAAACCATTGTGAAATTTTAGTTCATCAATTTGATAAACCTTTCCACTCACTAAATGCGATAGTTGTTGAAAAATTGAAAGTGGATTATAAACGATTCCAAAAGGGTTTAAACAGACATTTATGCCCCTCTCAGCAAACTTCTGACCGATATTTTGAGTAAAACAACTACCAATAAAGAGCAAACGTGAGTTAGGAAATATCTTCTCCTTACTCTCAACACATGGAACAAGAGTTCTAAAAAGTGGTGACTCACTCTTCTTCGAATCGCGCATAATTTAACACAGAAATTGTTAATAAAACAGAGAAACGTAGGGAAAGAGTAATTCACCATTTGGTGAAATAAACAATTCTCCTATCAGTTTCTTAAATATAGAAGAATTTTTGGAAATGAAGAGTGTTTATTCAGCAATATTTGTAGATCTGATGTAAAAATTGGGTTCAGAAGTAAAATAAGACCAATTTATACAAGATTTAAATGCTCTTGTCTTTCAAGAAATTTAGATTCCTTACAAGACCAGAGAATTTTGCACGTTTAATAGGTGATCCCTTAAACGAAAGGGAGAAAGTGTCGAGAGTAACATTCGCCCACCATTCGGCAGGTGATGAAAGAATCGACAAATTAGGTTCTAAACCTTCAAATGTAGTTGCTCTAGCCTTCCAATTCCATGGGCAAACATCTTGGCAGATATCGCACCCAAACAGACGATTTTGAAATTGTCCATCAAACTGCGAGTCAATCTCTCCCTTGTTTTCTATAGTTAAAAAGGAGATACATCGGTTTGAATCAACTACTCTATCGGCAACAATAGCCTTTGTTGGACAAGCATCAATGCAGCGGGTGCAACCACCACAAGCATCTTTAATGGCGACATCGTATTTTAGGGGGATATTGATCACCAACTCGGCGATAAAACAAAAAGAGCCTAAACGCTTGTGAATAAGATTACTATTTTTCCCAATCCAACCCAAACCTCCTTGAACAGCATAAGCGCGCTCAAGAATAGGCGCCGAATCGGTAAAGAGTCGTCCATCTAAATCGGGATAAATCTCTGATTTAATATAATCGTAAAGCAATTGGAGCTTTGGTTTTATAACATCATGATAATCATTACCATATGCATATTTAGCGACGATGGGAGCCGATGGATTTTGCTTTACTGAGGGGTAGTAGTTTACAAGAAGTGAGATTACACTTTGAGCGCCCTCAACCAAAAGAGAGGCATTAACACGTTTTTCGGCATTACGCTCCATGTATGACATGGATGCTTGGTAACCATTGGAGAGCCACTGTTGGAAATGTTCAGAATCAGCAACCAACTCTTGCGCTGATGAAATGCCAACATCAGAAAAGCCTAATTCTAGAGCTTTAGACTTTATTAATTGAGTTGCCTCATCAACAGACCGAAGCATACTCGAAATAATTAAAGAAGACCCAACTCAAGCAATGCCTCTTCAGAGAGCATATCACGACTCCAAGGGGGATCGAATGTTAGATTCAAATCGCAGCTTTTAACGCCATCAATCGCACGAACTTTATCCATCACCTCCTCGGGCAAAGACTCGGCCACTGGGCAGTTTGGCGACGTTAAAGTCATAACCAAATTAACGTGCTTCTCCTCATCCACATTTACTTCGTAAATAAGACCTAAATCATATATATTTACAGGAATCTCAGGGTCAAAAATTGTCTTTAATACCCTAACAATCTCCTCTTCAATTTGCAACACCTCGCTCATACTCTTAATTTTAACCTAATTTAGTTTTATACGCCAATGCAAAAAGACGTATCTGCTTAATCATCGATAACAAGCCATTAGACCTGGTTGGGGAGAGATGCTCTTTAAGTCCTATCTGATCAACAAAATAGAGCTCCGAATTAAGTATTTCATCGGGTGTACGATTAGAATACACACGAATAAGAAGAGCAATAATTCCCTTTGTTATAATAGCATCGCTATCTGCAGTAAAAACAACTTTATCTCCACAAAGTTCACCATTCAACCATACTCTCGATTGACACCCCTCTATAAGATTTTGCGAAACTCGATCTTTTTCGTCGAAATTGGTTAATTCATTGCCTATTTCAATGATGTATGAATACTTAGCCATCCAATCATCGAATGAGGAGAACTCCTCAATAATTTCTTCTTGTACGTCGTTGATACTTAACATTATGAGAGTATATTTTTTACTAGATTTATCGACTTCACTAAAACATCGACCTCCTCTTTTGTATTATAAAAAGAGAACGATGCTCTTACCGTTCCAGGTATTTTAAATTTATCGATGATGGGTTGAGCGCAATGGTGACCTGTACGAACAGCTACTCCTAACTTATCAAGAAGAGTCCCCATGTCAAATGAGTGAATGTCGTTAACTAAAAAAGAGAAGAGTGACGCACGCTCTTTAGCTCTACCAAAAAAGCGAATTCCTTCTATGGCAGAGAGTTGTGCATCAGCATACTTATACAATTCGGTTTCGTAAGCCATGATCTCATCAAAACCGATAGCATTAACATAATCAATTGCCGCAGCAAGACCAATGGCTGCAACATAATCGGGCGTTCCCGCTTCAAATTTAAGTGGAAGGTCGCCATAAACAGTTTTCTCAAAAGAGACCGTTTTTATCATATCCCCACCACCTTGATAGGGAGGCATGGCATCTAATAGATCGCGTTTGCCATAAAGTACACCAATACCGGTTGGGCCATACAATTTATGACCAGAGAATGCATAAAAATCGCAATCTAATGCCTTGACATCCACCTTGAAATGTTGAATTCCTTGAGCGCCATCAATCAAAACTTTAACGCCATATTGATGAGCAAGTGAGATAATATTAGCAATTGGATTTACCGTGCCTAATATATTACTCACCTGAGTAACTGAAAGCAATTTGGTTTTGGGAGTGATAAGTTGCTTTAAATCATCAAGACTTAACTCACCATTATCGTCGCAACGCCAAACCTTTAGAGTTGCTTTACGACGCTGAGTCATGAGTTGCCATGGAACGATATTAGAGTGGTGCTCCATTTCAGAGACAATAATCTCATCTCCTTCATTTACAAAAGCTTCGCCAAAAGAAAAGGCAACTAAATTGATAGAATCAGTAGTTCCTTTTGTAAAGATGGTCTCTTCGGTGGTTGAGTTAATAAATTGAGCTATTACGCCTCTACTCTTTTCGTAAAGTTCAGTAGTATAACCACTTAAATAGTGAACTCCTCGATGAATATTGCTATTATGCTTATAATAAACAGCATCCATAGCTTCAATAACTTGACGCGGCTTTTGAGTAGTAGCACCATTATCGAGATAGACAAGAGGCTTATTATGAACCTTTTGCGCTAATATTGGGAAATCCTCGCGTATTTTTAAAACATCAAAAGCCATTCAATCTATCTTTGGGTGGGCAAAAGTACTAATTATCTGTTTTTCCACAAACAACGCAAGAGCTACAACTATTAAGTTCTCCTCTAAAAGTGCGTTCAACCAGTTCGCGAATTTGCTCTTTAAGAGGAGCTACTCTTATCTTTTCAATAACCTCATAGGCAAAAGCATACATCAACAAGATTCGAGCCTCCTCCATGCCAACTCCTCGCGAGCGAAGATAAAACATGGCATTATCGTCGAGCTGACCAATGGTAGCACCATGCGAACACTTCACATCATCGGCATAAATCTCTAATTGAGGTTTGGTGTTAATGCGAGCATCAGAGGTTAGCAGTAAGTTATTGTTTTTTTGAAATGCATTGGTCTTCTGGGCATCTTTAGCCACGTAAACACGGCCAGCAAAAACACCTGTAGAGCTATTGTCCATAACCCCTTTATAGAGTTCGTTGCTGTAACAATTAGGACTATTATGTGAGATACTCGTAAAGTTATCTACGTGTTGAGATTTATCGCAAAGGTAGAGACCAAACAAATTTGCCTCACTCTCCTCGCCATTTAGCTCAACCGTTGTATTGTTACGAGATAAACCAGTATGAAGATTAAGATGCGTGGTATATACCTTTGACTTTCCTAACTGATTAATTGCAAGAGTATTAATAGCTGTTGTTAGATTATGAAGATTTTGCACATTGTAAAAATCAAAGATTCCTTCTTCATCTACAACTACCTCAGTAACAGAATTAACCAAGTATCGATTTTCTGATAACGAATGGTCGCAATAAAGTAATTTTACCTCGGCACGCTTACCTACCAATACAAAGTTGCGTTGAAAAATGGAGGTATCTTGAGTAGAAGTATATACATTTACAACCTGAATTGGTTTTTCAACCACTACATTATCAGGAATATATATAAAGAAACCATCTTGCGCAAATGCACTATTAAGTGCAATATTGGCATCTTTAGCAGAACTAGCTATTTTGCCATAAAAGGGAGCAATCTTATCTTGTAGTTGTTTTGCACAGTTAGCAAAGCTTCCAACAATAACGCCCTTTGGAAGACCATTAATTTCTGAATTAGCCTCATCTAACCATCCATTAATGACATATACGTTATGAGTATCCATATTGGCAACCCCACAATGAAAGTGGTCGTTAGCCAACGAAAAAGCCTCCTTTTTTGTGAACGAATTATGATAAGTGTGAGCAAATGCGGGTAACAAATTGGTATATTTATAACTCTCGGTAAAGCGAGTTGGGATACCTAGGCGCATGAAATCATTGAACGCACTATCTCGCAACGCATTTACAGCATCTGATCCACTTTCATTTAACAGATCTCTTTTCACTTGAAAGAGCGATTGTAACTGCTCTTCAAATTTCTCAGATTGCCTTATATTACTCATTTACTTATCTTTAAATAGTATATAGAAACGTTTTGCTTAATCTTCAAACTCCTTTTTAATCCAATCGTAACCCTTCTCTTCAAGCTCTTGCACAAGCTCTTTACCCGCAGATTTTACGATACGTCCTTTATACAACACATGTACAAAATCAGGAACTATATAGTCAAGCAAACGTTGATAGTGAGTAATTACAATTGTAGAGTTTTCAGCTGTTTTTAGTTTGTTAACTCCATTAGCCACAATTCGTAGTGCATCGATATCAAGTCCAGAATCCGTCTCATCCAAAATAGCCAACTTTGGTTGAAGCATAGCCATTTGGAAAATTTCATTCTTCTTCTTCTCTCCACCCGAAAATCCTTCGTTAACCGAGCGATTCGTAAGATTTGAATCAATTTCAACTAAATTCTTTTTATCGCGCATCAACTTCAAAAAATCGCTTGCAGAAAGAGCTGGCTCGTTACGATATTTACGATGTTCGTTAACCGCCGTACGCATAAAATTGGTCATTGAAACGCCCGGAATCTCAACCGGATACTGGAAACTCAAGAAGAGACCCTCTCTTGAACGATCTTCAGGCGAAAGCTCAAGAAGATCTTTACCATTAAAAAGAACCGAACCTTCGCAAACAGTAAATTTACTATTTCCAGCAAGCACCGAGGAGAGCGTACTTTTGCCTGAACCATTAGGCCCCATGATGGCATGCACCTCACCTGGTTTGATGGTAAGATTTATTCCTCGCAGAATCTCTTTATTCTCAATCTTAGCGTGTAAATCTCTAATTTCTAACATCTTCTATATCGCTTAATAAAATTCAAAACATTAACCAACACTACCCTCTAGACTAATTTGAAGTAGTTTTTGAGCCTCCACCGCAAACTCCATAGGAAGCTGATTTATAACATCTTTCACGTAACCATTAACGATCAATCCCACCGCATCTTCGGTAGAAATTCCACGTTGATTACAGTAAAATATCTGATCTTCGCCAATCTTAGAGGTAGTTGCCTCATGCTCCACCACGGCGCTACTATTATTTATTTCAAGATATGGGAAGGTATGAGCACCACATTTATCGCCCAACAACAGCGAGTCGCACTGCGAGAAGTTACGTGCATTATCGGCCTTTTTTGAGACGCGAACCAATCCTCTGTAACTATTTTGGCTAACGCCAGCTGAAATACCTTTTGAAACGATCAGGCTTCGTGTATTTTTGCCCAGATGAATCATCTTTGTTCCAGTGTCAGCCTGTTGATGATTATTGGTAACCGCAACAGAGTAAAACTCTCCAACCGAATGGTCGCCCATGAGCACACAACTCGGGTATTTCCAAGTAATTGCCGATCCTGTTTCAACCTGAGTCCAAGATATTTTAGAGTAATCACCTTTACAAATTCCTCGTTTGGTCACAAAGTTATAGATACCTCCTACACCATTTTTATCGCCCGGATACCAGTTTTGCACTGTCGAGTATTTAACCTCGGCGCGTTCGTGAGCAATAATCTCAACCACAGCGGCATGTAACTGATTTTCATCACGCATTGGAGCGGTACATCCCTCCAAATAACTCACATAACTATCGTCATCGGCCACAATAAGTGTACGTTCAAATTGTCCCGTATTTTTAGCATTTATTCTAAAGTAAGTTGACAGCTCCATAGGGCAACGAACTCCTTTAGGAATATAGACAAAAGATCCATCGGAAAATACAGCAGCATTAAGCGCCGCAAAGTAGTTATCAGCATATGAGACAACACTGCCCAAATATTTTTGAATAAGATCGGGAAATTCATGAACAGCTTCGCTAAAAGAGGAGAAGATGATGCCTTTTTCGGCCAACGTCTCTTTAAAAGTGGTTTTTACAGATACGCTATCAATTACAGCATCAACCGCTACACCTGAAAGAATCTTCTGCTCATCGAGAGGAATGCCTAATTTATCAAAAGTTGCTCTAAGTTCGGGGTCCACATCGTCCATGCTATCTAACGCCAACTTGTTTTTGGGAGCAGCGTAAAAGATAATCTCTTGATAATCAATCTCAGGAATATTTAAGTGAGCCCAGTCGGGCTTTGGCATAGTAAGCCAATGTGCATAAGCCTTTAATCGATAGTCGAGCATAAATTGAGGCTCATTCTTTTTTGCAGATATAAGGCGCACCACATCCTCGCTCAAACCCTTAGGAATAGACTCCGTATCGATATCGGAAGTAAAACCATACTTATAGTCGTTACCCGTTACTTCATCTAAAATATTATTTTCGTCAGCCATATTTTTCTACTCAATTGCAAAAAACAAACAAGAAAGAGCTACTTAAGTTCAAACTCAAATCAATCTTTATTGAGAATGAGTCTAAATATCTTGAGTGCAATTTATAATGATTAAAAATAAGAAAAAAGCTGTATAATCATTTTTAACAATAATTATACAAAAAAAGCGACTATCCACAGAGGAAAGTCGCTTTTTTATAAAATCTATAAGAATTAGTGTACTAACTCTTTGTATTGATCAGCAGAAAGAAGTGTATCAAGTTCGGCTACGTTAGCAACCTCTACTTTAATCATCCATCCTTCATTAAATGGATCTTTATTAACCAACTCAGGCTTATTCAAAAGTACTGGATTGATCTCAATAACTTTACCAGTTACAGGCATATACAAATCAGACACGGTTTTTACAGCTTCGATTGTTCCAAAAACTTCCTCTTTATTAAGAGTTTCGCCTTCTGTTTCAATCTCAACAAAAACGATATCTCCAAGTTCACCTTGTGCAAAATCGGTAATTCCAACGGTAGCAATGTTTCCGTTAACAATGATCCACTCGTGATCTTTTGTGTACTTTAAATTTGTAGGAATATTCATGGGTATATAAATTATTTATGCCACATGGAACAATCATGAAAGAACGCCTATCGTAAGCAAAGAACTCTCTTCATCATTGTTTCATCTGAAAAAGATTATTAATAAGATGACAAAAGTACAAAAAAGATTATTACTCGTATGTTGAAAAAATAAATAATTACTGAGAAAGAGAGAATCTAAAGCTCAAACCGTAATTACTATTTGTTATAGGATACGAAAGTGAGATATATGGCGTATTAACATTACGCTTATAATAGAGTTGGACATTAAATCTATTATTAATCATATAATCGGCCGTAAAGGTGAAAGCAGATATCTTCATGCCCGCTGTTAACTGATTAACCGATTCTTGAATTTTGCGAATTACAGAGGTATTATCTCTTTCTGAATAATCAACACGTAAGTTAATATCATTTGTTATTTTCGAGTTATTCAAAATTAATCCAAGCTTATCAAATCGATAACCTAAACCAACCGACCATTCATCGTTATAATTCTCTATTAATTGATTGTTAGCCATGCTTAGACTCATTATTCTGCCCTTTTTGAACTCCACTCGTGTAGTGATATTGTTAACCCAAGTAACATTAACTAAAATCAATGGACTAAACTGCTCATTAATTACAACTGTACCAATTTGATATTGAGAAACATAATTTCCCGCATTATCCGTTGAATTAGTTCCCAAGTTAGTGGTGTAGTTTCCTACATTATAGGTGCATCGATAGGCATGAGAAAGATCTACATTCTTTGCTACTTTACTAACAACTGGGATTCGGCCAATACCATCATAAGAGACTCTCCAGTTAGGCATGATTGTAGAGAGAGCAGGCATTGCGGATAGGAATATGGAATTTGGACTTATCCCTGAATAAGCGGACAAAAAAGATGGTATCAAAACATCCTGCGATAATGCACCATAGCCAGGGGCATAACCAGTTGAATCGGGTTGAGATGGACGATTATTCTCTTCGGCCAATCGATGCGAAATAACTGGTCGATTATCAAGAAACTCTTGAAAGGTTGAAGAGAAAAGTGTACCAGTGGTGCTAACCTTCTTGAAAGTGCTAAAAGCAATGAATGACATCGAAAATGTACCACTCTCACGGGTATTCATTGGACCAACAATCTGGTATTTATTGTCTGGAATTGTATCACGATAATACTCATTCAAGCTATAAGTTTCTCTCCTATCCGAAACCAACTCTATTTTAAATCCTCTAACAGGCTCAATATTTGTGCGGAAGGAGATATCCTTACTCTTCACCATTTGGTAAGGGGTATTAAACTTAACATCATTAGTAAGCCATTGATTGCCAGCGGCAACTTCGGCAAACTCCCGATCTTGCATACCCATAATAAAAGGCACTCCAGGAGCTGCTCCATTCATCCCCAGAAATCCACTCGTCTGTCTATAACCTGGCAGTACCGTTCCATTACTTTCCGAATAGGTTACAGCAAAACTCTTAATACTTGTCAACAGCAGAGCTGTTATATCGGTTGCTACTTGCAATGGTCCATCTTCATCACTTCCAGTAGCTGTAACCATTAATCGCGCATCTTTGGCATCTACTTCAGGTATGAACTCAGCCTTCATTGGAGAGATAACTTTAGTAGTTCCCTTAACGGGCTTACCAGTTTTATCAAATACTCTAACTGTAATTTCGTTATTCTTTAGCTTATGATTAATTGCAAATGGCGTTCCCGCAGTCAACGCAACCCCATTACGACTAAATCGCTTTGAATTGGCTGCTGCATTTTGATTCTGGGCAGTTTTAGGTTTAAAATCATATTTTTTCCAAATCTCCTTTAAATAGGTGCTTTTGTTATATAAAGTATTGAAATTCAGCTGACCATTAGCCTGAATAGTATTTGAGTTTTTGATGGTATTACCCATATTAATGGAAGCATCTCGAGTCAAAGGTGCTACTAACCAGTTATACATGCCGCCATAACGTAACGTGGCGCTTGTCCAATCTAAATAAGGTAACTTATTTATTGGAATAGTATAATTAAAATTAAAAGTGTGCTGATAAGCCGTTTTTCGTCCGTGGCTTAAGCTCGAGTAGATATCAGACATTCCAATTGTATTAGCGCCCTCCTCTTCTTGAATTCGAAGATTTGTTATCGCTTTAAAATCAAATTTAAGATTTTTGGTGATAGCGTATTTAAGATCAAAAAGACGATTGAAATAGAAATCCTTTTTATAAATAGGCTCAAATATCTGATTTGGATCACTCAAGTTTCTAAGCTTCTCTTCTCTATAATTTCGATCTGTCTCAAGCGTATAACTCACCTGATTAGGATAAGGATAGAGATTAAAGTCTTTAATCAATCTTAAAGACGGAGAGCTTAATGCCGAAGATTTACTAAATGGTTCAAACGCTTTAGGTCGGGTACTATAATTATAGGCTAGCATTCCACGATAATTCTGATCGGTAGAATATTCGGTATTTATATTCCGTTTCTCGGTTTCGTTGTATGAGTAAGTTGCCGACAAGTTTGAAGGATCATACACCTTTACAGACTCACTTTTAGGTTGCAATCTCACATTCGTGAAGTTAATACTGCGTCGAGTTGTTACATCTTGTGAAATCTGTTTAATCGAATCCTTCTCTGCTTTAGAATCTGCATTTTTGAGTGCTGTTGCTAATTCAATATCTGGATCAACAGGATAGTATTTAGGCGTTGCAACCGCTTGAGAGACGCTCGAATAAAAAGGTATTGACATTCGAGATGAAGGACCAAGTGTCTTCCCTAGTTCGAGAGACGAGGCCACATCGTATTGATAAAAATCTTGCTGACTTCGCTCAGAAACTCCCTTTTCTATACTTCCAAAACCAATAGTACTAGTTAAACCAGCTACTGAAACCGAACCAAATTCTGCTAGTTTTAGATTCATACGAGCATTGGCAGCCCAACCACCTTTTTCGTCAAAATCGGTTAATCGTAACTCGTTCATCCATATTTCAGCAGATTTAGCTTGAATGTTGGTAGCAGTTCTACGATTTCGTACCCCAATCATAATATTTTGCACATTAGAGAGACTCGGGCTTCCCATTATGACGATTGTATTGTTCACATTTTCGGGGTCTTCACGCCTAAATAGCTTGTTATAATCCACTAAGGAGCCAGATCTACGCAGATCATTACGTTCAAGTTTAACTTGTTGTAAACTCTCGAGATTTATATTAAACTCATTTTCAGTTGGCCAAACACTCGAAGGACTATTTTGGTAAAAAGGTGACACCTTCAAAGGGACTTCGTACTCGTAATAGTTATTTGTAAAGTCCGATCCAATACGGATGAACGCAACTAAATCCTTATCAGCAACTCCCCCATCGTCCTTTGCCTCGGCGTGAACATACATTTTAAGTCTCTTGTACTGACGAATATCCATATCCATGCTCTTATAAGCAGCTCTGGCATCGCCCACTTTAAGTTCATTTACACGTAACACGATAGATTGCTCGTTTAAAAGACGGAGTTGTGGATTAGCAGGATCTTGTGTTCGATCAACCCCAGGAGGCAAGACATAATTAATTGGCGATCGACCAGAGTTCTCTTCAATATTAACCGCCGATAAATCGAAAGAAGAGGTGGTATCAGCTGCAACTAAACCTTCTGAAAGGTCAGAGGTGAATCGTCTCCAATCGCCACGTACAAGATCGAGAGTTGCAAAACGAAGAATTGTAGTGTCGGGACAATCTTTGAGGAACATACGCATGAAACGCACCGACCTTAAATCTTTTATGTTATTGATAGACTGACGAGTAGGCGCATCCACAGGAATTCGCACTTGATACCACACAGCTGTTTTTTGTTGGTCGTTAGGCAAAGTAACTAAAGCCTCGCGTCTATCGGTTATATAATTCTGACCCACTTTTAACTGACTCGGGTCGAGACTCATTTTATATTGAAAATAACTTTCCGATTCACTTAGAGTATAATCTTTATTTAGATCTTCCTGATCGGGCATTGATGTTGCCGCTGTGGAGTAACTCTCAGGAGAGTATTCTGAAGATTTGGAGTTTCCATCAGGGTTATTAAAGAGTTTATATCGATCGAGGATAGATTTTTGAGACGCATCGTAATCACTACCTCTAAAATAGTGGTAATCATCCGACGATGGATCTGCCATCATTTGAGCCTTCAAATCGGCTGGTAATCCTGCTGGCAAACTATTCAAATAATTATCAAAAAAGGTTGACTCGGCCGACGAGTTAAGTCCATCAAAACCCACATCTTGCACAAAGCGAGAAGCGGGATCATTGTTAAATGCCGAAACCACATTTTGCTTAGTAGGCACAGCTCCCCAAGCCGTAGTATCGATTGCATTATCCTCACCAGGCACAGGTAATCCCTGCTCAAAAGCCTTGCGACCATCACGCAAAACATCCTCAGAAACAGTTCCTAGGTTTACATACAAATCACCACCTTTAAAACTAGCATCTCCAAACGTTGGATCCATTACCCAAAACTCGATATAGGAGATGTTTGCAGCTTCAAAATCATTTGTCTCTATTGAACGCATAATACCACCCCAACGGCCAATTGGATTTATGAAACGCCCTGTAGTTGGATCAATATTGTCTGTATCAAAGTTATATTGCCCCCTCTCGTCGGGATAATACGCTAAGTTTAACACCGAAAGATTTGAAGGTTGTCCATAAGCATTATTACGCTCAGGAAAAATCTCCTTCGTATCCACCTGTCTAACTCTATCGTCGCTAATAGCATCATCATTAATATGATCAGGACGTGTAGATCCTTTTGAATAAAAAAGCGGATCGATTACATACCAAGCCAAGCGTGCTCTGTTTTCACCAAAAGCAACATTTCCAATCCCACTTGCTTCAGGGAAAAGATCAGCCTGTCCTTGAGGTGTAGAGGCAATAGACCATGCCGTCCAGTTACGCAAATCGATAGAGGATTTGGTTCCTTCAAAATCGTCGATATAAGATTGCCCTGTTTTACCAACCGCCGAATTATGACCTGGCACTAGTTGAGCAAACTCCCCTTCAACTGTTAGCGATGATTTCTCTTTTAGATTCCACCAAGGAGCTTTATTAAGAAAATTCGTAAGTGCCTCACTATCGGTATTGTAAGTACCATTAAATCCCCAAATAGTATTTGATATTGGCTCACTTCCATAAGTAACCTTGGTTGTAAGTGGGCGTTCATTAAGATTCATAATGGTTGCACCAATATTCAACTTTGGATTGAATTTATAGTCGAAATGAGCACCCATTAAGGTTTTAGTCTGCAAATTAAAGAGCGATCGACTCTCGAGCGAAACTTGAATAGGTGTGCCTGACTCAAGTAACCCTTTATTGATAATTTTAACCCTACCCAAAGTGTAATCAACTGTGTAATCAACATTTTCAACAAGTCGAATACCGCCCGCAGAAACCGTTACACCACCTTGAGGAATATCCATAGCGTTAAGAGAGATATCTGAACCTCCACTTGATTTATACTTTCCATAAAGTACAAATTTATCCTTAGCAGCCAACTCGCCTGCGGTGGTTAATGTGCTATCGTAGAGCTCTTGAAAAACATATTTCTTTGCAATTGATGCATCGTTAATCGTATCACTCAAATGGCTACCAAAAGGTTCGAGCACTGGGAAAATAATGCGTCCATTAGATGGATAGATGGTTAAACTAGGGACAAAGTCAAACACCCCATCACCTGTACTTGTGGGCTCATTTTGCTGGTTAAGGTTATCTAAATTCATCAACTTTAAAAGTCGTTCATTTTTCACCCCTGCTCCACCTTCAGGCAGATAATTTATATATCCTCCAGTAGAATCGCTTAAAAGTCCAATATTAAGTCTAAAATCGTCGCTATTTACTTGAAAAGCACCAATCGAGTAAATGTTCTTCATCATCAACTGCCAAGTTGTCTTGAAATCAGGAGAGAGATTGGTTCCTTTAATCAATTTTAAATAGAGGTTTTTTGGAGCTTCAATACCATCGGTACTTAGATCTCCAACCTTATAAATTGTGCCATTGTAACTATATTCATAAGCGACCGCTAATATCTCATCGTTGTTTAAGGAGCTATTTAAGGAGATGAAGCCTAAGGTTTCGCTAAGGGTATATTCAGATGGATTTAATCTGCGTGCGTTTTCAATTTTCTCGTAATCTTTAGCAGTACTAAACCCAGGAGTGGTAAAAAATGAGTTATTAAAAACAGTTGAGACCTCGCTTAAGTTGCGAGCAGCCTTCCAAGTGTTATCCATCTCAGAGTAGATGTTGTTAGCATCATTAGATGGTGGGACAGAGGGATAGTCTGTCCACATAGAATTTGTACTAAATGAATGTTCTCCTAAATCGGTAAAAGCAACAGCATTTCGAGAGTTCTCGTTTTGACCAGTTTTATTGGTCACCCACACTTCAACCTTCTGTACCACAAAGGGAGAGGTCGTAACAGGTAAGTTATAGAGCGATGTTTCAAATTGTTTGCGAAACTCTAATGACAAGAAGAAGTGTCTATTTTTGTCATATTCAGACGCTTTCACTTTAAACTCCTGCTCTTGTGCGCCACCCTGAACATTTAGAACTTGCGTTTCACCTTTTTGCTGCGAAAAGAGAGTAACCACATTTAACTTTCCAAATTGGAGTTCGGTTTTAATACCGAATAAACTCTGACTACCAGTTATTAACGTTCCGGGAAGAGGCATGGTAACATTACCAAACTCAATTTTTCGAATGATATCATCCTCTTTACCAGCATACTCGAGCTTAGTCTCATTTTCAAAATCAAAACTAGCCTCGGTATTATAGTTGAGCCCCATTTTAAGTTTGTCGCCAATGGCAGCCTGCACATTTACTTGTATCTTCTGTTGGAAATCGAATGTGGTTGTTTTTCGCAACTCCTCTTGAAGTGTAGGATTATCAATCCTTGTGTGCTTCATCCCGATAGTTAGCTCGGCCGTTCCTTGAGGTTTTATAGATACGGTATTGGATCCAAAAATAGATTCAAATCCATCCCCACCCACTTTCCATGCATTACTCAACCAATTACGCCCAGCACCAGAAGTAGAGTTTCCTGCATCGCTTTGAACTTTATCTCTATAATAGCTATTCATCGACTTTCGAGTATCGGTATTCATATACTCTTGAAGCGACATTGTGTAGGGTAATCGAACATCTACCCCACCAATTTTGCGATAAATAGTAACCTGATTGGTGTTTGGATCGTATTCTGTTCGATACTCGGCATTATCAGGATCTTCTAAATCCATGGCGCCATTTTCAAACTTTTGCTCGTATGGAGTGTTGCTCTGATCTTTAATCGGGAATTTAATTGAGCCATCATCCTCTGGCTCTTCAAGATCAATGGAATCGGGCTCTTGAGAATAAAAATCTTCTAACGATAATAGATCTGCCTCCACCATAAGGTGCGAGGTTGCCCCTCCAATAGAAACCAATCCTATGAAGAGAGATACAATTAAAAATGATCGCAAAAGCCTCGACAAAACTCTTTAAATATTCTTTAAATTTATAATAATGGAAGTGCCTTTTTAATAATCGCTTCCACTTTTAACTCAGGATTTTCGGCAACTAATTTATCAATAACCTTTTGACTTGCTCCTTTAACAAAGCCTAACATCACCAAAGCAGATAACGCTTCTTCGCGAATTGTATTGTTTTGCAAGAAAAGATTTTTTGGATCGATAGCTCGTTTATCTATCTTATCCTTCAGCTCAACTATGATTCGCTGTGCCGTTTTAAGTCCAATTCCTTTAATTCCTTTGAGCGTATTTACATTATCACTCGCTATAGCAGCAGTAATTTCTTCAACACTCAACGACGATAGCATCATCCGAGCCGTATTAGCACCAACGCCCGAAACGGAAATTAACAACTTAAATAACTCACGCTCATCTTTATCAAAAAAACCATAAAAGATAAAGGCATCTTCACGGATATTTTCATGAATATAGAGTTTAACCTCTGGTAATTGCTGAATTTTTGTAAAAGTAACAAGAGAGATATTAATCATATAGCCAATACCACCGCACTCAATAACCGCATGAGCCGGACTAACTTCTGCTACTTTACCTGAAATATACTCGTACATAGTCTCTTATTTATTGAGCGTTTAAATCACCCCACCCTTGCGCCTTTAACTCCACCTCTTGGCCCGAAGCTGTTACCAACAAAAACTCATCGGGTTGCGATGTGGTATGACCAATAATATAGATTGGAATATCTGTCTGCTTCGAGAACTTCTCAAAATCAGATGCTGGAATGGTAAACATGAATTCATAATCATCGCCACCATTCAGTGCTGCCACCGTTGGATTGATACCCATCTCCTCAGCAGTTAAAGAGGTAGTGTGATCGATTGGAAGTTTATCTTCATAAATTTTGCACCCTACTCCACTTGCTAGACAAATTTGGCGAATATCGCTAGCAACGCCATCACTCACATCAATTAATGACGTTGGCTTCACCTCTAACTCCTTCAAATAACCGAACAACCCTGTAGGCAATGATGGTTTTAACTGACGCTCAAGCAGATATTCACGGCCAGAAAAGTCAGGAGTTGAGACTTTAGTAGCTTCAAAAACATGTTTCTCGCGCTCCAAAAGCTGTAAACCCATATATGCACCACCCAAATCGCCCGTAATACAAATAAGATTATCCGCTTTTGCACCGTTACGATAAATAACCTCCTCCTCTTTAGCACTTCCAACAGCTGTGATACCAATTGTTAAACCAGTAAGTGCCGTAGTTGTGTCGCCACCAATGATGGTAATATTATATTCTGAACACGCTAATTTGAAACCATCATATAACTCATCAATCAACTCCAACTTCATTTTAGAACTTAATCCCAACGAAATGGTAATATATACAGGTGTTCCGTTCATGGCATAAATATCTGCAATTGTCGCAACAACGCACTTATATCCAACATGTTTGAGAGGGAAATAGGTTAAATCGAAATGGATTCCCTCTAAAAAGAGATCCGACGATACCAACTGAACTCCATTGCCACACTTAATAACAGCCGCATCATCTCCAACACCCTTTAGTAAATCGCCATTGCTCTTGTCAACCGACTCAGTTACTCTACTAATTAGACCAAACTCTCCTAATTGCGAAAGATTTGATATTTTATTCTCATCCATGTATCGTCAAAATTTTTTGAACCCAAAAGTAATACATTTGAGCTAATGAACTAGTGCTAAAAAGATTACATTTTAAATATTTTTAAGGCTTTAAGCACTTTTTTTCTGATATATAGTTTTAAAAACCTACCTTTGCACCATAATTCCTCGAAAACAAAGCTCTTACAGCAAAAGAAACTCGCAATTTAAACACCGCAAACTAAGGCCAACTCCGCTTTTAATAATGGAAAGCCAATTAAAAATTCTACCTTTACTAGCACATTTTTCTAACAAGATTCAACGCTCAGTCCACTATTTTTGAGCATTTTAAACAATATTTATAATGAGAAAAGAGAAAAACTTCATTCCAAAACCAAAAGTTAGCTCTCAAGCAAAACCACACGGTAAAAACCACGAGAAGCCTCAAAATAAAGCGAACGAGACCGAGAGCGACAAGGCAAAGGTGATGAAGAAAAAAGATATGAAACTTCGCATCAGAGAGCTTTTTGAACGTGAAAACAAAACACTCAACTACAAACAAGTTGCTGATTTCATTGATGTTAAACGACGTGCTGGCAAGCAAGCAGTTATGATTGTACTTAACGAGCTTGCAGCCGAAGGTTATTTGAGCGAAGTGGTTTTAGGCCGTTTTCGTAAGATGAACCGCCTCTCTTATGTGAACGGAACGGTTGATTTAACAGCCTCGGGCTCAGCCTACATTATTCCAGACGATGGTGGACAAGATATATTTATTGCCCAATCCAATTTAATGAACGCCATCAATGGTGATAGGGTAAAAGTACACACCTTCGCAGCCAAAGCTGGGCGTCGTCCAGAGGGAGAGGTTGTCGAAATCACCGAACGCAAGCGTGATTCATTTGTGGGCTTCATCGAAATGTCAAAAACCTACGCCTTTGTGGTAGTTGATAAACGTATTTTACCAACCGATATCTTCATCCCGATTAATAAACTCAACGGCGCAAAAAACAAACAAAAAGTGGTTGCCCGAATTACCGAATGGCCTCAAGCAGGAAAACCAGTTGGCGAAATCATTGATGTTTTAGGTGACATTGGAGATAATAATGCCGAGATGCACGCCATCTTAGCTGAATTTGGATTGCCTTATAAATATCCACAAAACGTACACGACTACGCCGAAAAGATTGATGCTGGAATAACACCTGAGGAGATTGCCAAACGCAAAGATTACCGCAACATCTGCACCTTCACCATTGATCCACACGATGCCAAAGATTTTGACGATGCCATCTCCTTTCAATATCTGCCAAACGGAAATTACGAAGTGGGCGTGCACATTGCCGATGTAACGCACTATGTGCCAATTGATTCAATACTAGAGGAGGAGGCTTACAAGCGCGCAACATCAGTCTATTTGGTTGACAGGGTGGTGCCAATGCTGCCCGAACATTTGAGTAACGGCATCTGTTCACTTCGTCCAAATGAAGAGAAACTCTGCTACGCCGCCACTTTTGAAATTGATAACGAAGGAAATGTTATCAACCATTGGATTGGTCGCACGGTTATCTTCTCCGACCGCCGTTTTACCTACGAAGAGGCGCAAGAGGTTATCGAAACAAAAAAAGGTGATTTAGCCAAAGAGCTTGAAATACTAAATAATATTGCCAAAAAAATTCGAGACCAACGCTTTAAGCAGGGCGCAATCTCGTTCGAACGTGTAGAAGTACGCTTCAACATCAACGAAAATGGCGATCCGCTTTCGGTCTATTTTAAAGAGGCTAAAGATTCGAACAAATTGATTGAAGAGTACATGCTCTTAGCAAACAAATACGTGGCCGAGTATGTAGGTAAACAAGGGAAATCAAAAGATAATCCATCAGAACCAAAAACCTTCATCTACCGCGTACACGCCAACCCTGACCCAGATAAATTTGAGTCGTTTTCAAAATTCATTAAAAAATTTGGATACTCAATAATGGCTCACGGAACGCGTAGCATAAGCCAATCTATTAATGCGCTTCTCGACCAAGTTAAAGGTAAAGCTGAGCAAAACATCATCGAAACGTTAGCGGTTCGAACCATGGCAAAAGCGGTATATACCACTAAAAACATTGGTCACTATGGATTAGCATTCCCCTATTATAGCCACTTCACTTCGCCAATTCGTCGTTATCCCGACATGATGGTGCACCGCCTACTTACGCGCTATCTTGATGGCGGAAAGAGCGCCGACATGGAAGAGTACGAGATTAAATGCAAACACTCCTCGGAGATGGAGCAACGTGCCTCAGATGCCGAAAGAGCAAGCATTAAATACAAACAAGTACAATTTATGGCCGATAAAGTTGGGCAAGATTTTGATGCCGTCATCTCGGGCGTTACCGAGTGGGGCTTCTATGCCGAAATTGTGGAGAATAAATGCGAAGGCATGGTTCCAATGCGCGATCTTGATGACGATTACTACTTCTTTGACGAGGAGAACTACTGCATCGTTGGTCGAAATCAAAATCAAAAGTATCAATTAGGCGATGCCGTTAAAATCCGTATTGCAAAGGCAAATCTCGATAAAAAACAACTAGATTTTACATTAGCCACATAAGATATTTGAGTAAAAGAGATCTGTCAGGTTTTGAAAGCACGACAGATCTCTTTTACTCAATTTGATTTTTTCGAATTCTTTCGTCAAAAATTTAAAAACTAAACCATCTTTTTTTTTGAATAGCGTCAATTATTACTCAAAAAAAGTAATTTTGCACTTTCATATAATTAAACCGTAATGGAACTATCTAAAAACAACTCGCGCATTTCAGAAGCCATGCGCTCATCTATTCTTCAAAATGCAAGAGAGCTCTTCTCTAAGTATGGTTATAAAAAAACCACTATGGACGATATCTCTTCAACGCTACAGCGTGGAAAAAGCTCTCTTTATTACTATTTTAAGTGCAAGGAGGATATCTTTTTAGCAGTACTTGAAGGGGAAGAGGATGTGTTGTTTACAAAACTCAAAGAGGTGGTTGCTGCGCCAATTACAGCGCAAGATAAGCTTCGTCAGTATGTGTTAGTTCGCATGGGAACTATTCGCACCCTCGAAAACTACCACAAAGCTCTTAAAGATCAGCTTTTTGAAGGCATTGAACTCTTCCAAGCCATGATGCACAAATCAGAGAAACAAGAAATTGATCTTCTTAAAATAATTATTCAAGAGGGTTTAGATTCGGGCGAATTCACGCTTCACAATGTTGAGATGGCTGCCTTTGGTATCGGAACATCACTTAAAGGTTTAGAAATTCCTCTTTTCAGAGGTTCTGATACACCAGATGAGTTTAATGTTAAACTCGAAAACGTTCTTAACATCCTTTTCTACGGACTAGTTACCCGTAAATAACAAAAAATAGATTATTCACCTAATACAGATATCCTTTATGCCTATAAAAATTGACGATTCACTACCAGCTCGACAAATTCTCGAAAGCGAAAACATCTTCGTAATGACCGAATCACGTGCCATTCACCAAGATATTCGACCACTTAGAATAGTGCTTCTCAATTTAATGCCGCTAAAAATATCTACCGAAACACACATTCTACGAATGCTCTCTAACTCGCCTCTACAAATAGAGATCGACTTACTCATGATGAGCACCTATGAATCAACAAATACACCTAAAGAGCATCTTACATCGTTTTACAAAACCTTTGACGACATTAAAAACAACAAGTACGACGGTATGATTATCACTGGCGCTCCTGTTGAACAAATGGAGTTTGAAGAGGTAATCTACTGGAGAGAGATGCAAACCATCATGGATTGGAGCAAACACAATGTAACCAGCGTGTTTCACATCTGTTGGGGAGCGCAGGCTGGATTATACCACCATTTTGGCATTCAAAAACATCCACTAGAAAAGAAAATGTTTGGCGTATTTCCTCATACCGTTACTGATAGAAACGAGCCGCTTCTACGTGGGTTTGATGATATTTTTACTGCACCACATTCGCGCCACACAGGAATTTCTATACAGGATATTGACAAAAATCCAAATGTAAAACTCCTCAGCGCCTCTATTGATGCTGGAGCTTACATCGTTATGTCATCTGATCGTCGAATGATTTTCGTAACTGGCCACTCTGAATATGACCCAAATACTTTGGCAGACGAGTATTTCCGTGACCTAAATAAGGGTCTGCCAATAGAGATGCCTCAGAACTATTTCCCCAACAATAATCCATCGCAGGCACCACTTGTTGGATGGCGTAGTCATGCCCATTTGCTCTACTCTAATTGGCTAAACTACTTTGTTTATCAACAAACGCCTTATCGTCTCGAAGAGATAAGCTAAGACAATAGTGTCATCTACCGCAATAACAGCGGAGATTAGTCTTCCGAGAGCAAAAATTTGCGATTGACTTAAAAAATATGAATGGATGTTTCTACAAGGCGATAGTCGTTGTAGAAACATCCATTCATGCTATCTCATGACTTCACTGTAAATTGCAATTCAGGCACAAATCTCCAACAAACATAGACAATCCAAACATCTTTCCTATACCAAGAAAGCAGAAGAGGCTGCTTCAATTTCTCGAAGCAGCCTCTTTATAAAAAGATTATCTATAATCTTATAGTTTTCTCGAAACCTCTGTCTGTTCAAAAGCCTCAATCATATCACCAACTTTAATATCGTTGTAGTTATGAATATTCAAACCACACTCGTAGCCATTAGCAACCTCTTTAACATCATCTTTAAAGCGTTTCAATGAGCCTAAATCACCTGTGTGAATTACAATACCATCACGAATTATACGGATCTTAGAGTTACGTTTAATCTTACCATCTCTAACAATACAACCAGCAACAGTTCCAACCTTAGTAATTGTAAATGCCTCAAGTACTTCAAGAGTAGAGATAATTTGTTCCTTAATTTCAGGTGATAACATACCCTCCATTGCCGATTTAACCTCTTCAATAGCGTCGTATATAATAGAATAAAGTCTAATATCTATTTGCTCTTTCTCGGCCAAACGACGAGCAGCTAACGCTGGACGCACTTGGAAACCAATAACAATAGCATTTGATGCTGCTGCAAGCATGATATCCGATTCTGAAATCTGACCTACTGCTTTATGGATAACGTTAACCTTAATCTCAGCTGTTGACAGACGTAATAATGAGTCTGAAAGTGCCTCGATAGAACCATCCACGTCACCTTTAACAATCACATTCAACTCTTGGAAGTTTCCAATCGCAATACGGCGACCAATCTCATCCAGAGTAACGTGTTTCTTGGTACGCATACCTTGCTCACGTTGTAACTGCATTCTCTTAGTTGCAATTTCGCGAGCTTCACTTTCGCGCTCAACCACGTTAAATCGTTCTCCCGCTTGTGGAGCACCATTTAAACCTAAGATCAATACTGGTTCAGACGGCTCAGCTTTAGTAACTTTTTGACCACGCTCATTAAACATCGCTTTTACGTTACCGTAATTTGATCCCGATAGAATCATATCACCAACACGTAATGTACCACTTTGAACAAGTAATGTAGATACATAACCACGTCCTTTATCTAACGATGATTCGATAACTGAACCACTAGCGCGCTTATTTGGATTTGCTTTAAGATCAAGTATATCAGCCTCAAGCAAAATTTTGTCTAATAAGTCTTGTACATTTAATCCCGACTTAGCCGAAATTGCTTGCGATTGATACTTACCACCCCACTCCTCAACCAGATAGTTCATTTGTGCGAGAGAGTTTCTAACTTTATCTGGATCAGCGCCAGGCTTATCAATTTTATTGATTGCAAATATAATTGGTACACCTGCTGCAGAAGCGTGGTTAATAGCTTCTACGGTTTGTGGCATCACGTTGTCATCGGCCGCTACAATAATAATGGCAATATCCGTTACTTGAGCACCACGTGCACGCATCGCCGTAAAGGCTTCGTGACCTGGGGTATCCAAGAAAGTAATTGTTCTGCCATTTTCTAACTTAACGGAGTAAGCACCAATATGCTGTGTTATACCTCCCGCTTCACCCGCAATAACGTTCGCTTTACGAATGTAGTCAAGTAACGATGTTTTACCGTGGTCAACGTGACCCATAACAGTAACAATTGGTGAACGAGGTAATAATGACGCCTCATCATCTGCAGCATCCTCCTCTTCAATTGTTTCGGCAGCATCAACACTAATAAATTCAACTTTATAGCCAAACTCGCCAGCAACAACCAGAAGAGTCTCAGCATCCAAACGTTGGTTGATAGATACAAACAGACCTAAGCTCATACATGCCGAGATGATGTCAGTTACTTTAACGTCAATTAATGATGCCAATTCAGCAACTGTCACAAACTCTGTAACACGTAAAATACTCTTTTCTATTTCGCTTCTTTCAGCCTCCTCTTGTTGTTTTTGCGAAAACAACTCACGCTTATCTTTACGGTGACGAGATGCTTTTGTTTTTCCACCTTTAGACGTCAAGCGTGCTAAGGTATCCTTAATCTGTTTTTGAACATCAACTTCACTAACTTCTGGACGCTTTCTGATTACGGCAGGAGCTGGAGTGCGTTGGTTTGGACCACCACCTCCAGGACGAGGAGTGTTATTCCTATTTTGATTATTTGGATTATTCTGATTGTATGGACGATTTTGCTGACCAGCTCCTGGAGTCGTAGCAGGGCGTGGAGCACCTGGCGTAGTACTTGCAGGTGTTCCAGTAGCAGCACCTTTATCTGTTATTGCAACACGCTCTTTCTCCTTCTTAATGCGCTTGCGCTTCTTCTTGCGTGCTTTTTGTGCATCAGATACCGATGTTCCCTTAGGAGTTTCAACAGGTAAATCAATTTTGCCAACAACTGTTGGTCCACTTAAAACCTTAGCTTGATGAGCTCTAAAAAGTTCATCTTTAACAGGCTCGGCTTTTGCACCTTCTGGAATAACTTCCTGAGTTGGAACTTTAACTGGTTCACTCTTAACAGTCTCACGATTTGAACTCGTCTCTCTCTCTACTCTGTCAGGACGAGTTTTCATATTAAGAGAGTTCAAATCAATTTTGTCAACCACTTTGAGGTTATTTTCAAGCTTATCAACTTTTGTTTCGATGTGCTCAACAGCCTTAACCTCAGGCTTTTCAATTTTTTCAACTGGCTTCTCAGCAACTGGTTCAACAGCCTTAGGCTCAGGAGTTACAACTGGAGCAACCACTGGTTCTGCTACTGGTTGTGGTTTAGGCGGGTTAAGATCTACCTTACCAACAACTTTGGGACCTGATAAAGTAGGCTTTTCGGCACTAATCTCTTTCGGAGCCGCTTTCTCAACTGACGTGTGAGTTGCTTCATAGTGTTCAATCGAAACACTCTCTTTCTTCTCTTTCGCTTTGTTGTGGTTTAGCTGCATTGACTCCTTCTTTACCGTCAAATCATTACGATACTCTTTCTCAAGATGTGTGTACATCTCGTCGGTAATGCGAGCGTTAGGATCAAGCTTAATATCCATACCTTTTTTATGAAGGAACTCCTGGATAGTATGCATGCCAACGTTAAAATCGCGAGCTACTTTACTTAATTTATTCAATTTTTCACCTGACATATAGGGAACTTTCGTTTTTCTATTTAAATACTACTCGACTATCTCATATACAATAGTCTAAATTTCCTCTTCTTCTTCATCTGAACTCTCTTCAAATTCCGATTTCAAGATTTCAATTACATCAATAATTGTCTCCTCCTCCAAATCTGTACGTTTCAATAACTCCTCAACGGTTAATCCTAAAACATCGCGAGCAGTATCAAAACCAACTTTTTTGAATTCATCAATAATCCATTGTTCGATCTCATCACCAAAATCATCAAGCGACACATCGTCAACCTCACGTGTATTTGGATCAGCATCTTTAAACACATCAATCTCATATCCAGTTAACTCAGTAGCTAAACGAATATTTAATCCACCTTTTCCAATCGCCAATGATACTTGGTCTGGATTAAGTTTTACCATGGCACGTTTTTTACTCTCAACCACATCTACTCTAGCCACTTTGGCAGGATTTAATGCTCGTTGAATATATAGTGCGATGTTACTTGTATAGTTAATTACATCAATATTTTCGTTGCGTAACTCTTTTACAATTCCATGAATACGAGAACCCTTCATACCTACGCAAGCGCCAACTGGATCGATACGATCATCATACGATTCAACAGCAACCTTTGCACGTTCACCTGGTTTACGAACAATCTTTTTAATGGTTATTAGGCCATCAAATATCTCTGGAACCTCAGCTTCAAAAAGTTTTGCTAAGAACTCAGGTGCTGTACGAGAGATAACAATTAATGGATTGTTATTCTTATACTCAACACTAGCTACAATAGCTCTTACAGTATCTCCTTTACGATAAAAATCGGTAGGGATTTGCTCGTGCTTAGGCAAAATCATCTCATTACCTTCGTCATCAAGAACTAAAAGCTCGCGCTTCCAAACCTGATAAACCTCACCAGTAATTACATTACCAATACGCTCTTTATATTTATTATAAACATTCTCTTTTTCCAGTTCAAGAATGCGGGCAGATAAATTTTGACGAAGACTCAAAATAGCTCTACGACCAAAATCATGGAAACGAACGATATCAGACAACTCTTCACCAATCTCTGTCTCACCATCAATCTTCAATGCATCAGAAAATGCAATTTGCAAATTCTCATCCATCACCTCGCCATCTTCAACAACCTCGCGGTTACGAATAATTTCAAAGTCTCCCTTATCGATATTGATAATAACATCAAAGTTCTGATCTGTTCCAAACTTTTTTACCAACACACTTCTGAAAGCATCTTCCAAAACCCTAATCATTGTAGGTTTTTGAATGCTCTTTAACTCCTTAAACTCAGAAAACGTGTCAATGAAATTTAAATTCTCCATGATAAAATCTATCTGTTTGCTTTAAAATGTAATAATTTCTATTACTGACTTAACATCTTTATAATTATACGTTTGCATTTCTACATGCAAGCTCTTCTTTTTTTCACCCTCTCGTTTCTCCATCTTCTCAACCTTAATTGTAAAAGAATCAGACTCAACAACTTCCAATACACCTTGAACCACATTATTGGCAGCAACGGTTACCTCCACTTGCTTTCCTCGATTTTTGATATATTGCTGCAAAACTTTAAACGGCTGACCAATACCCGGAGAGGATACCTCTAACTCAAAATCTTCAACTTCTCTATCAAACGATCCCTCTATTAATCGACTTATTTTTTTTATCGATTCTATGGTAATCCCCTGAGCTCCATCTACACACACTAAAATACGATTGCCAGCTCTTACTTTAACATCCACTACAAAGAATCCATCTTCTTCTACCTGATTCTGAATAATTTCTAATATCTGCTCTTTTGTAATCATCTTCAATTTTAATCAAAAAAATAGGGGACTTGAGCCCCCCACGTTTAAAAGACATCGTTTTAATCGAGGACAAAGATATAAATATATTTTGAAAATAAAAAAAAAAGACCTTTTTAGCAACAGCCTGATAACTAAATAGTACTATAACCCGTTGTGCATTTAGGCAATATTGATTTTAATATTATTCATATTTCTGCCTAATACAAACTTATTGATTGCCTGCACCACAGTTAATGAAGTGATTTTGGTTAATATACGTGTTTTAAAACC
>JAGPHP010000294.1 GCA_018055415.1 Breznakibacter sp.
ATATTGATCATCATATCCAATACCATAAAACATCAAATCCTGATCGTAAAAGAGCGGGTGATACGATTTATCGACGAACGTTTCGGGCGCAAAGTTAGAGTTTCCAAACCAGCCCCAATCCCAGTAAGCACAAGCAAATAATACCCCAACCGAAAGGGTAGCAAATAGACTAAAAACGAGAAATAATCTCTTTAAAAAGTTGGTCATCATATTGGTAGATATTTAAGTTGGTGGTATCTAAATCGTAAAAGATAATCTCTTTAGGCGGTTGAGGTAATTCGTGCGCTAAATCGGTAGCCATCTCTAATAAATCCTCTTTTGTTATGGCCTCTATCTTCACCACATCGCCCTCTTTAAAATAGGTACCCCCTTTAATAGTGGGACGAACGGCGCGAAACTGGGAGGCTGCAAATGCAACAAAATTTGTGTCGGATTCAAACGTATTTGAATGAACTTTACTAACCAAATTCACCACTTTACCCTCTCTGCTATGAACGCCCCAGCTATAAATGGGCAACGCCACCTGCAACGGAAGCGGATAGTCTTTTAGAGCACCGATATATTGTTTTGCAATTTTGCGATCGTAAATGGAGTTGAGTGAATCGGCGCCAATTCGACCCATATTGTAATACATCAAAACGCCCTCATCAACCTTAGGAATGAGCGTTGTAAGACGATATTTCACCTGATGCAGACGTATAGTGGCCGAGAGTTTTATACCGCTTTTAGCACGATACAACTCAATAAACCGAAGAAAAGAATCTCTACTTTTCAGTGTCCAATCGCAATCAAACTGCACTTCATTAACTTGGATATGATGTTTTAAGGCAATTTGCGAAATGAACTGATGAATGTGGTTCACAAGCTCATTTAAATCGAGTTTGTGATCTAAAAAAAGTCGATTCTTAAGATAGATGACGGGCACCATCTCAAAACCCTCAACCTTTTGCGCGAATTTGATAGGCGAAACGGGGACTGCTAATCCTGTTTTGGAATCGATATCGACATCAAATAGGCGGATGTACAGTTTGTCAACCTCTAACTTTTTAAGAAAGGATGTCTCCTTAGTTGATAATTCATAAGTTGTTTTCCAATAATAGAAAGCAATTTTTGGGCGTTCCTTCAGAGGATTGCATTGAACAACCAGTAAGAGTATAAAAAGAGATAGGAGATTGCGCATTATCGAAAAAACAAAAACTTATTTAATCTCAAAGTTGGTAATCACCAGCTGATAATCTCTAATCGGTTTGAGGGGCACTTCGGTACCACCTTCTCCATTTTCGGAGTAGTCGAAAGGATTATCCAAGTCGATAATTAAAAAAATCATGTAAGAGATTAAGAACGTAACCAACAAAGTCAAGAAGAGTGCAGCATAAAATGGCTGAATACGCATAATTATGAGTCCGATAGCTGTAAAGGCAGCCATTGCTTCCACAATAGCGTATGCCGATCCTATAAAATCAGTATCTCTTATTGTATCAACCCTAAGAATAAATTTTCGCAAGCTATTTTGCTCATTCTTCATCTTAATTATATACCCTGGCTGAATTCCTTCGTTATCGAGTTTAATGAAATAGTCGTTCATATCACTAATCTTCTGCAAGATACTCTTGGTTTTTTCACGTTTATAAAACCATTCGAGCAAGGAGATGGTGAAACTCTTTTGAAACTCAATGAACTCGGCAGCTGTTTGAGAATTCTTCCCTTTGTAAATGGTATAACTATCGTCTAAGAGTGTTTTAAGAGAGGCGGCAATTTCGCTCGGAATTTTCTCACTCTCTTTATAATCGGATAACACGCCCGAAATTAAAAACCCAATTAAAAAAATTGTGCCCGCCACCAACGAAGTAAAGAGGGCATTTAGCTCCATCACTTCCCAATCATAATAGTGCGCCCAACACTTAAAAAGTGCAATCACAAGCATAAGAGGCAAAATTCGGAATGCAATTGACCATTTTTGCCAAAATTTACGACCCTTTTTCTTTAAAATTTCCTTTTCCATAACCATTTAAAAATTTAGTCAAAACTAAGAAATGTTTGTGAAAATAGGGGTGTAAGATGTGTGATTTATTTGTGATTTATTTGTGATTTATTTGTGATATAATGAAATGATTAGGAGCATTCAGGGGGTAACTTAAAGTCATACCCTGAAAAGAGCACCCTAACCCCAGATTACGAAAAACATTTACATCCAAAACAATAATTCAAATCACTTGTGTCCGGTTATAAATCAAAGATTGTCAATTGATTACAATCGCTAATTAACTTTTCTTTGTAATCTTGTTTTGTAAACAGTTCATTTATAGGCATTCTTTCAAAAAGAGACAGACTAAAAGTCTGTAATAAAGTGTAGAGATTTTGCTCTAAATAAAGTTTCTTTTTAGTTATAGCTACAAGTAATTAAAATCAACATAACCCTTATCCATTACATAGATTGAATCGGGTTCAAAAAATATCTTATCTAAAACGTTCACATCGTGACAAAGTCCATCTGTTATTTCAATAAATGAAGGAATGGATCCTCGCA
>JAGPHP010000295.1 GCA_018055415.1 Breznakibacter sp.
CATCGCCAGGCTTCTTCTTGGGTTATAATCTGTGGAAAAACCTTGAACTTTATGGCTATTACGAGAAACACACCTTTCAAATAGAGCAGGTTAGCAGTGGCGAAAAGAGCGATATTAAATCAAACGATTTTGGATTAGGAGTAAGTTATCAGTTCTTTATTGGCCGAACATTTTATATACAACCTGGGTTTCATACCTACTTTAGAGCCGATAACTCGGCAACCTTTAGCAATAACCAAACTTACAATATCCCCAATATGGACTACTCGTTTGTGGTTAGAATTGGAGCGAGGTTATGGAGGGAGTATTAAAAAGGATGTCTCGCAAAGACGCAAAGGCGCAAAGTTTATAAGCATTACAAACAAACAGCATAAGATTAGCGGCCTATTTGGCATTACTCTTGGCGTCTTTGCGCCTTTGCGAGACAATATTTTATTCAATAATCTTCTCCAACAACCCTATTTCGGTTGATAAAATATGCTCGTCGCCAGGTGCTAGTTCAATGGAGTGGTTGTAACTATTAGCCGCCTCCACGCACACAAACTCTTCGAAGCTATCGTCGCTAAAATCAGCCGCCTTTTCGCAAATCTCTTTCGATGGATTCCACACAACCGTTACGCTACTACCACTCTTGCCCACTCTTATATGGCGGCGAAGTGGCTCATCATTAATAACACAAGCATCGTGCGTGGCCACATATCGACGGTTTAATTCACCCTCATCAAACGTAATGGCTGGTTCGTTGTCTTGAATGAGCTCATCGCCAAAGCCATCGTAAAAGTGAGTTCCTTGGAGCCCCTCAACGCTAATCTCCGAGATGTTTGATACAGAAAAATAGCTATGCAACGCCTCCGAATAGGTAAATGGTTTGGTATCGGTGTTGGTCACTTTAAAATCGACGGTCAGCTTTTTTCCAACAATAAAGGTGATTTCGGCACAAAAGCTATAATCCCACAATGCTCTTGTCTGCTCATCGTCAACCAATTGCAATGTCAAGAAAGTCTCACCATGTTCAGTTGTGCCACTTCTCTTAACGTTCCAATAGCGCAAGCGACCAAAACCATGTTGCGGCTTAGTACTATCGGTAGGATGTGGACCAAACCAAGGAAAACAGATAGGAATACCACCTCGTATTGCCTTGCCCTCTTCGTAAATGCACTCAGGCGAGAGCCACAAAATTGGGTATCGGCCATGAGGGGCAAAATAGGTTGCTTGAGCGCCATAGAGACAAATATCGGCATCGCCATACTTATTACTCACATTGGCAAAAACCAATCCGCCATCCATCTCCGAAAAACCTAACTCTCCCTCTACGCAATAAAGGTCGTTCAATTGATCCACATCAATCATATCATCTGTTTTTTAAAATGTTTAAATTTTGGTCACAATAATAGTGTTTTAACCCAGATAACGCAATAAAATAAACAAGTTAGGTGTAAAAATGGATATTTATCAAATCTCTATCTTATAATTAAAAGACCTCCCCTAACCCCTCCAAAGGAGGGGAATGAGCGAGAATTTCTGAGACATAGTCCTCAACTCCCCTCCTTTGGAGGGGCTAGTGGAGGCCATAATATGAGGACGCGAATTTCTTACATCCAATGTTTTAACTTTATTCACCATCAATCAAAGAATAAATTTTTAAGGTAGCGAAAGAATTAATAATTTAGCCGATTCAATTTACAAACGAGATTTTAAGAAGTTAGATATGGAGTATAGTTTCAAAGAGATTGAACAGAAGTGGCAAAAATATTGGATCGAAAACAAGATCTATAAAGTTGATATTGACACGACAAAACCCAAATTTTATGTGCTCGATATGTTTCCCTATCCATCGGGCGCGGGTTTACATGTTGGTCACCCACTGGGCTATATTGCATCTGACATCTATGCTCGTTTTAAGCGCTTACAAGGGTTTAACGTTTTGCACCCAATGGGGTACGATGCGTATGGTTTGCCAGCCGAGCAATATGCTATTCAAACAGGTCAACACCCAGCTATTACAACCGATAAAAATATTACCCGATACCGCGAACAGCTTGATAAAATAGGCTTTTCGTTCGATTGGGATCGCGAAGTAAAAACCAGCGAGCCAGAGTATTACAAATGGACTCAATGGGCTTTTATTCAAATGTTTAACCACTACTTCAATATCAAACTTCAAAAAGCGATGCCAATTGAGTCGCTCATTAAGCAGTTTGAAACCAGCGGTAGTAGTGATATATCGGCCGCAGCAACCACTCAACTAGACTTTACTGCCACTGAATGGAACGCTAAAAGTCACAACGAAAAACAGGAGACTCTTTTAAATTACCGAATGGCCTATTTGGCTGATACTGTGGTAAATTGGTGCCCCTTTTTAGGTACTGTTTTGGCAAACGATGAGGTAAAAGATGGACTATCCGTTCGCGGCGGTCACCCTGTAGAACAACGTGTTATGCGCCAATGGTCGCTCCGAGTTTCGGCCTATGCACAGCGTTTGCTTGATGGATTAGAGACCTTAGAGT
>JAGPHP010000115.1 GCA_018055415.1 Breznakibacter sp.
TTTGAGACCACGCATATAGGGCATTGGTCATTTAAAGAGATCCACGATGCCTTTGGGTGGGATATTCAACAGTACGTCTATTTTGGAGGTTATCCAGGTGCAGCATCTCTTATCTCAGATGAGAAACGTTGGCGCAACTACATCAACGACTCCTTAATTGAAACAAGCATATCAAAAGATATTCTTATGCTCACAAGAGTTGACAAACCTGCTCTTCTAAAACGACTCTTCGAATTAGGCTCTCACTACTCAGGTCAAATACTATCGCTCACAAAAGTAGTTGGTCAACTTCAAGATGCTGGTAATACAACCACCCTAACTCATTATTTGAGCCTACTTTCAGATTGTGGATTACTTGGAGGTATAAATAAATACGCAGGTGAGCAACTACGGAAAAAAGCCTCTATTCCCAAATTTCAGGTTTACAACAATGCCTTGCTAACAGCTCAAAGCACCACCAAATTCGAGGAGACGATTCTGGATCCTAAAGAGTGGGGCCGATTGGTTGAATCTTCGGTAGGAGCTCATCTTATCAACTACGCAGTTTCAGAAGGATATAATCTCTATTATTGGCGCGAAGGTAATGACGAGGTTGATTACATTATTGAGTATGGCGATAAAACAATAGGCATTGAAGTTAAAAGTGGTAGAAGAGGCGAAAATAGAGGCCTGTCTGTTTTTGCCGCAAAATTCAACCCTACCAAAGTTATGCTTGTTGGAACAGGAGGAATTCCGTACGAAGAGTTTTTGAAAATGAATCCGATAGATTTGTTTTAAGTGCTTATTACAATAACGAACTGAGCACCACACTATTCAAAAGATAGGATATAGCCTAATGGATGATAGAAACTAAAATTACAAACGATCCGATGACTAGTTCATTATAGTAGTCAACGGGAAAGAAATAATCATAGATCATCTTTCTGTCAAAAACCATTTATTCTTCATCAATAAAAATACGATTCAACCGATTATTCACTATTACTTTATACTGTTCTTTAAACTCGGTAGTTAAAAAACTTTCATCTATTAGGTCTATCCACTTGGGATGAGCTTTTTGTATCTTATTGAACATGTGTTGTTGCTGCTTTTGGTCTATATTCAATCGGTTCATAGCTTCAATAAAATCTGCCTTTTTTATCTTATTTTTCTTTCCATTTAAATTTAAAGCCAACTCCTCCTTATCGGCAGGATTGACCAATGCCGTATTTACTAAATCGTAAGCAGGAGATAAAGCCATTCCTAAACCCGATTGATCTAACAACGAGAAATTTTTTAAATGCATATCGGCATTTCCAGTTACGAATGAAAAAAGCACGAGTTCAAAAAAATTAACCACATCTAAACCTGGTATTGCTGAATACTTCATTATGGTTCGAGCTATTTGTTCGTAGCTACCTTGGTATTTATCTTCGGTTAATCGCTCGGTTAATTGGCACATATCTTCCATAGCCAACTTTCGATCTCTGGTGCGATCTACTCTTTTGGTGATATAAGCTAGGTTGCCCGATGCTAATCGGACTAAACTATGTGGAGCAGTTTTAATCTTAACTAGCTCGGCCAAATGCATGGTTAAATCTTCAACTTCGGGTAGTTGAGGATACCATATTGTAGGTGGCTTAAGTATATAGCCACCCCATAAGCCTACTATTGTAAATCGGCTTCTCTCCTTATTCGTTTCATTGCCCGTAATATGCAATGATAATTTGGCTTGTACGCCAGTAACAGCCGTATGACTTTGAATAACCTCTCTAGCCAATGGCTCTAAATCTGATTCAGAATAGGGCAAGAGAGGCGGACAGGGGTGGCCAAATATTTTTTTCGAACAGTTTGGATGAAAATCCACACCTTCAAGTTCTATTGGTTGATAACAATATAAACATTTATTCATGGGTTAAACCTCCTTTATCTCTTCCACACTTACTGCACCAATACAATCTTTACAACAAGTCAACAATAAACCCATACGATCGCGGGGATTTAATTTCCAGCTCTTTTCGGCTATATCAAGTAGCCATCCTTCGGGTATCAATCCATCAAAAAATGGAAATAATACATTGGAAGTAAAGGGCATTTCTTGTATGGGTAATGTTAGACTTACATGGCGAGCATCTGGATTAGACAGATATATTTTATCATACTCAAAACGATACCCATCATCATTTAGCGTGAGCCATCCTGCAGTGATTGAATCTATTTTCACAAGTGCTTTTCGCATAATAATATTTCTTTGAAGTTAAGAATCGGCTCTTTTTGGTTTAACAACAGGCCCCACCTCATACCCAAAAAGTTGAAGCACCTGATTTACTTTATCTAATCGGAGACTCTCCTTTCCCTGCTCCAATTCTCTAATAAAACGCAAGCCTACACCTGCCTTCTCAGCCAACTCTGGTTGCGTTAGTCTTACTATTTTTCGCCTCTCCCTTACAAAATTTGCTAAACTCATTTCTATACCCTTTTGGGTACAAATATAATAAATTATATGATACTTATACCCTAAAGGGTGTATTATGATTTAAACAAACCGCATTATACCCTTTAGGGTGTAGATTGTATTAGTTTTAGCTGTAAATTGCAATAGTATAAAATGCCAAATGGCTCAAGCTAAAAACATGAACCATTGGGTTGATGTTCTATGAGTAGCACACAGCTACAGCACGATTGCATCGTATGGGGTAACTTCTTTCTAACTCTAAAATATACTATACCACGCGATGAAATCGCGCGGCAGCTCGGGGAAGAGTTTTTGAAAATGAATCCGATAAATTTGTTTTAAGTAATGGGAGTGAAATAATGTCGTATTTTTCAAATTGGCCTCACCCTAAATCCCTCTCCAATCAAAGATCAACGAAGTTAAAGGAGAGGGACTTTCCCGCCACCTTCAAAAAAAATACAACATTTAACTATTCCAATTACTTAATTTCACAAAAGAAGATGATCTCTCGAAAAGTTTGAAAAAATAAAAACAGTTACCTACACGTTTTAAGTTATAGATTGTTATTTTTGATTATTGAAATAAATCTACACCCTTTGGAGACAAAAGAGATTGACACAGAGTGGCACAAGCGAATAGCCGAGCAGATAAAAAATGGAGATGAGCAAGCCTTTGCATATCTCTACCAAAAGCATAACCGTCCACTCTACTGGTTGGCTTTCAGATATTTGAAAAGCAAATCGATGGCCGAAGATGCAGTGCAAGAGATCTTTTTCAATTTCTGGATTAAGCGTGACAGGCTCGATTCAACAAGCAATATCAAATCGCTCATCTACACCTCACTAAAAAACTACACACTTAATGTGCTGCGCAATGAAGGAAGAGCCATTGCGCATAACTACAAAATTCTTAATGACTCGGAAATGTTTCAGGAAGATGAGTATCTTGAATTTGACCCCGAGAACAAACACGAAAAGGTTAAAGTAATCATCGACAATCTATCGCCCCGCAAGAAAGAGATTTTTGAGCTTAAAATGGAGGGAGTTTACTCAAACGAAGAGATTGCAGATAAACTAAACATCTCAGTCAATACTGTGAAGGCCACTTATGCACAAATTGTTAAAGAGTTGAAGGAGTTGGCCTTAGCAGACAAATCAACTTTATTAATTGTGACGCTGCTCTTTCTAAAATAGTTGAAAATGATACAAATATAACCATTAATACTTTTCACCTCTGAAGGTGTAATAGATTTGAAATAGAATTGCTATGGAGTCAAACAAAAGGCTGGCGCACGATTTTTTGGAGAATAAACTAACGATTGAGGATAGAGATAAATTCTTTAGTTCCTTAAAAGAAAAAGGCATGCTTACAGAGTTGTCTAACGCTTTCGATGAGGATATTGAAAATGAGACAAGTTTTAGAGATGATAGGGCAAATGAAATTGATTCGGAGAGCGTCTTTCATCGAATTAAAGACGATATAAACCGAGCAGAGCGCCATCAAATTCGATATATCTTTAAAATAGTAGCCTCGATTCTCCTACCCCTTTTAATTGTAAATATTAGTTTATGGTACTACTTTACCTCATCAAATGAGAAAGTTATATGGAATGAGATTCATGTTCCTAAAGGGGAAACCTCTCAGTTTATATTTCAAGATGGAACAAAAGTATTCTTAAATGCCGACTCAAAACTATCTTATCCAACCAATTTTAAAGGCGACATCAGGGAGGTTAAACTCGATGGAGAGGCCTATTTTGAGGTGAGTAAAAATCCCGACAAACTATTTCTCGTTGCGACTGGAAAGTTGATGATAAAAGTATATGGCACCTCATTTAAGGTAAATGGGTATAGTAGTTCCAACAAGATAACTGCTCGTTTAGACGAGGGAAGTATCTCACTATTACTTCCCAATCAGCAAGAGCAGAAGCTGGAGCCAGGCTATGAGGCTAGTTTCAATACAACAACCGGTAGCCTCACCATGGAAAAGAGTTCAATGAGTGGAAAACCTTCATGGCAAACCAATCAGTTAGAATTTAATAACATCACACTTGAAGAGGTTGTTGAGATTATGGAACGCACTTATAATGTAAACATTACTATTGGCGACAACACAATTAAGCACTACAACTACCATTTGAAATTCAACAAAGCAACCATTGATGAAGTTTTTGATGCGCTTCAACTCATTACTCCTATCAGAGTTAAGAAAGAGGGCGATAAATATCTTATCCATAAGAGCTAAATAAAGAAGAGATGAAACACTTCCTACGCACATTACTGTTACAACTACTTATATACACACTAGTAAGCACATTAAATCCAGACACTCTCTATGGACAAGAGAATACACGCAAGGAGGCCACTGTGACACTAAAGATGAGTAACGAAAAGATTGGCACCATCTTAGATACAATATCCAAACAAACAGCACTCGAATTTGCCTACAGCGGTCAGTTTATCGACATTGAACGCCGCATAAATGTAGAGGTAAAGAATGCCCCACTCTCAGCGGTATTAAAACTGATGTTTACAGGATTAAACATGAAATCATACCAACAAAACAACACCATATTTATAGTTCCTAGTGAGGTAAAACAGACCAAATTTGAGACAAAGCCAATTGACGAACCCATTGTTATTGCAAAAGCTAAACCGGCATCGCCTAAAAAAGCAATTGAAAAACCAACTATCCGAAAATATCCAAACATTCCATTTGAAACCGAACAAAAGATCGCGCTATTGCCATTTGACGTTGTGGGGGAACAACGATTTAGATATGAGTACATTTACGATAAAGGCGACTGGAAACCGATAAAGGGAGTACTTATTTTAACCCCCACCAGCGCAACTTTAGTGGATTCGACCAATACACGACGCTCTTACAAACTTAAGATAAGCGAAAAGAGGCGCAACTACACTCAATTAGACACAGATAACGACATGTTTAGTGATAGGTGTATGACAGAGCGCATAGACTTATTGGCTGATAGGCAACAATATCTTTTTAAGATGAATTACGAAACAGAGAATGAATATTACTATTTCTCTCTTAATTTATGGAACAATCCAATTCTCTTTACTATTAGAGTAGTACCAATAAAGTAGAGAGGGCACGATAATACACAACGAAATAGACCTCCAATTTTAAACTCTAATAAGATAAACATTACTAGAGTTAAACCGATTAAACCTCGTCACGAATAGGCAAAAAACCCTTTTCGCCCAACGCATGGACAATACTCCTAAGCAAATAATTGTTATCAAATCGCAGAATATACTTACGAGTACCCTCTTTCTCGGGGATCAACATCTTTTTATCTATCAACTTTTTAATTTGTCTTGACACCTCTGCATCAGCTTTTCCAACAAAAAATTCTTTAACATCCGATGCTTGAATAACTTGTAAATCAATAACTCTCTTTAATATTTTCGCTTCAACAGAGGTGATATACTTTCTTTCGAGCGAATAAGTAATTGCGGGCGATAGTATTTGACTTTTAAGGAAACTATAATCCAATAGCTTGTCAATTTTTTCTATTTCATCTTTCAAGCCGGTTAAGACATACTCAACCCATGATTTAACTCCCTCATCGGTTCCCTTATCAGCTTCCGAAAGGTATTTATAATAGTCGTTACGATTACTACAAAAAACAGCCGTGGGGTTAATAATTCTACCCACATTAACGTTAAAACCAGCTTTTACAAGCATTGCGTAAGTAAACAGTCGTACTGTTCTTCCATTACCATTTCCAAATGGGTGAATCCAAACAAAACGATGGTGGGCGATGGCTATTTTTAACAAATCATATTTTGGACTATCCTCTTTATTTACAAAATCAAGAAGTTCTGTCATATAATCATCTATTAATAGACATTCGGGTGGCTTATGAGACGACTTATTAATTCTCAAATTAATTTTTCTATACTCGCCAGGCGTGGAATCGCCTTCACCATCAGGGGGAGGTTGAAGACCATCAACAATTTGTTTATGCATCTCACTCAAGAATGCCCTATTGATGGGATAATCATTGACATTCTCTTCAATGAAAGCCATAGCCTTTTCAATATTTTGAATCTCTTTAATGCTAGATGGAACAACTTTATTATCGGATAATTTGGTCTCAATATACTCTGCAATTGTTGTATTGTTTCCCTCTATTCGTGCTGAGCCAATACTTTCAAGTGTATGGAAAATATGCTTTAATTGAAAAAACACCTTCGGATGGGTTGAACCACCCAATTGTTTCTTACGCAGATAATCCAATTCAATAATTAAATCGGTTAATGTTGAATCAAAACTAGGTTCGACCAACTTTAAATCATAATGTATAAATGTAGCCTCTGACATTTGAAGAGTTTATTTCAATAATTTAACACATATCGATTCAACAATTAACACACGTGACTTTTTAAATATTGCTAATCAACACCTTGCAAGTATAATACAATTTAAAATAATTAACAAATAGTATTTAAACATTTGCAAAAAGAGAGTAGAACAATTAACAAACGGCCTAATTCAACGTTGCAGTAGATTGAGTATTTTTAACTCAATTACCACCAATAGATACTCATTCATACCTAAAAAACAGTTCCTCTTACAACTTGTAAAAATAATTTCATTTCCACTAATACTTTTTAAGCGACTAGGTGTAATACATATAACAAAGAGATTAAAGAAGCCTCAAAGCGCACCCGAAAAGGTTTAAAAAAGAAAAATGGAAATAAGTAAAAGCAACTTCTCAACTACACGATCAAAATTGCAGAAGCGATAGTTAATTAAAAATAGCGTATATAAATTAAACTCCAATTCTATGAAAACCATAGTTCTAGCCACGCTTATGCTCTTTTTTGAGCTAGCAGCACAATGTCAAAACAACCCCAAAGTGTGGTTCGATAGCCAATACAGCGATGCCCTCTATCAGTGTAAAAACTACAAGACTCTTATTGATAGATCATTGTCAGATTGCGGCATACCAACCGAAGAGGCACTCGCAATTGTTTTTCCTGAGATGTTGCGCTACTCTCTTTGGAGAGATTTCTTTGAAACCAAAGCCCTTGAAATTGGGTATGTTGAAGAAGGTAGAACAGTAGCCGACTTCTCCATAGGATGGTGTCAAATGAAGCCCTCTTTTTGCGAAGATGTTGAGATGTTAATAAGCCAAGACTCGGTTTTATCACAACGCTACACACACATTATCACCTACCAAAATGGTAGGGACAAGTCGCAACTTGTCCACAGAAACAACCCCCAAAATAACACCCCACAAATTCGCCAACAACGCATAAACAGGCTTAAACAGTTTGAGTGGCAACTACAATATCTCAACGCCTTTGTGGCCATTAACCGCACTCGAATAGATACCACATTAACCAAAACCCAACAACTCAGCCTCTTTGCAGCAGCCTACAACAAGGGAATCCATTGCAGCTTGGAGGAGTTAAAAGCCTTTGAAACACAAAAGACCTTTCCCTATGGACCCAATCGCAAAAACCCCTTCGGATATGTAGAATTATCCCAATATTTTTATCAAAAC
>JAGPHP010000015.1 GCA_018055415.1 Breznakibacter sp.
CAGTAAGTGAGCGTATTGATGATTATGGAGAGGTAGAGCAAACGCTTAACGAAAAGGATCGCGTTTTACAAGCATCGCGTTGTATGGATTGCGGTATTCCATTTTGTCACTGGGCTTGCCCGGTAGGAAGTAAGATTCCTGAGTGGCAAGATGCTATCTATAAGCAAAATTGGAAATTGGCAAGTGATATCCTTCACTCAACCAACAGTTTTCCTGAGTTTACAGGTCGTGTATGTCCAGCTCCATGCGAAAAATCGTGTGTGTTAGCTATTCATCATGAGGCAGTTACTATTCGTGAAAACGAGTGTTCAACTGTTGAACGTGCATTTGATAACGGATACATTGTTCCTCGTATTCCAAAAGTTCGTACGGGTAAAAAAGTTGCCATCATTGGTTCGGGTCCTGCCGGCTTAAGTGCTGCAGATATGTTGAATCAAGAGGGTCACTCGGTTACGGTTTTCGAAAAGGATGAGGCTGTAGGCGGTTTATTACGTTTTGGTATTCCTGATTTCAAATTGAATAAGAAGGTTATCGATCGTAGAGCTCAAATTTTTGAGAAAGAGGGTATCGTTTTCAAGACAAAGACATTTGTTGGCGTTGATGTAAAAGGTGCTGATATTCTTAAAGATTTTGATGCGGTGGTAGTAACCATTGGTGCTATGAAGCCACGTGATCTTCCTGTACCGGGTCGTGAATTGAAAGGTGTTCATTTTGCAATGGATTTCTTAACTCAACAAAACCGTGTTGTTAGCGGCATCGATGTTGCGGCTGAACGTATCTTGGCAAAAGGTAAAAAAGTATTAGTTATTGGTGGTGGTGATACTGGTTCTGACTGTGTAGGAACATCTAACCGTCAAAAGGCTACTGCGGTAACTCAAATTGAGATTTTACCAAAGCCATCAAAAGAGCGTGCTGCCGGAAACCCTTGGCCTTACTGGCCTCAGGTGCTTAAATCATCTTCATCTCACGAAGAGGGTTGCGAGCGTAAGTGGAGCCTAAATACAAAACGTTTCATTGGCGAAAACGGCGTACTAAAACAAGTTGAACTTGTTGAAGTAGCTTGGAACAAAGATGAAAAAGGTCAATGGCAAATGAGCGAAGTGGCAGGATCAAACTACATTATGGATGTTGATTTGGTATTCCTTTCAATGGGTTTTGTGTCGCCAATTCACGAAGGTTTAGTTAAAGAGCTTGGCTTAGAGTTAGATGGTCGCGGAAACGTGAAAATCGATAATAACTTCCAAACAAGCGTTAGCAAGGTGTTTGCTGCAGGTGATGCGGCAAACGGTGCAAGCTTAGTGGTTACGGCAATCTCTAAAGGTCGTCAGGCTGCCGAAAACGTTAATAACTTTCTTAAGAAGTAATTAATTATCAGATATTTAAAAGCTCCCTTTCTTTAATTAGGAAGGGAGCTTTTTTTATTGAGGGGGGGTGACTCAAAGTCACCCCCCCCTCAATATCTTAAAACTTTTTGGCAGACTCTCATATTCGTTAAACGTAAATTGGTACTTTTGTTGGGCGGTAACTTTTGTTCCTAAATTACAATTGTAGTTACGCTTTAATAGTTGATTCTATAATTTATACTATGTCTGCAGATCATCATCACCAACACACCCACGAACGTCAAACGCGCTGGGTTGTTTATATAACAGCCATTACCATGGTGGTTGAAATTGCTTATGGGTATATTACTAACTCCATGGCTTTGTTGGCCGATGGGTATCACATGGCATCGCACGTGTTGGCTTTAGGATTAACTTGGGTGGCTTATGTGGTTTCTCGCAAATATTCAAACACTCATCATTCATCGTTTAATAACGATAAACTAATGGCTCTTACGGGCTTCACAAGCGCTTGGATGTTATTAGGGGTTGCCATATTCATGGCGGTTCAGTCGGTTGAGCGATTTTTTCATCCTATGGATATCAATTTTCAGGATGCCTTAATAGTTGCAGTAGTTGGATTGTTGGTGAATGCTGTAAGTGCTCTCTTTTTGCATCAAAACCACGAACATCATGATCATAATATACGCTCGGCCTATTTGCATGTCTTAGCCGATGGATTAACAAGTGTAACAGCCATTGTTGCTCTTATTGGTGGGATGTATTTTAATATCATGGCTCTCGATAGTATTAGTGGAATCTTGAGCTCGGTCATCATCTTAAAATGGTCGTTTGGACTTATATTTGATACCAGTAAATCGCTTATTGATTTTAAAAAGGCATAATCTCACTGTTTTTTCTTGTTTTTACACTGTTTAGTATCAAATTAAGAGCTTATTAAGTGTTAATTAATGGTGCTGTTAATGCACCTAACATAGTTTTGTGCTATTAATTAATCGTTAAAATTTAATCTTTATGGTACAAAAACTAAAATTACTACGAAGCCGAATTCTTGCCCTAGTGGGTGCTTTTGTGGTCTGTTTTACGACGATGAGTGCTAATTTAGCTTCTGATCTGATTATTTCAGAGTATTGTGAGTACAACCAAACGGTTACATCTCCCAACTATTACAACCATTACATTGAGATTTACAATGGAACTGGAGCGGATGTTGATATGACTCAATATCAACTTTGGCGCTCTTTTAATGCCTTTGGATGGAATAACAATGCTGGAGTACTGGTAACTCCAATTACATTGCAGGGTATTTTGCCAACTGGAAAAACCTATGTTATAACACGTGAAAATTTAGTGGCAACGCCCAATTCGTTGGCGCCTGTTGCAGCCCAAACATGTAGCTACTTAAACATAAGTGGTGATGATGCTATTGGGTTGGCTAAAAACGATGGAGTGGGCAATTTCGTTTTAATTGATCTATTTGGAAGCTCTTCGGTTGATCCGGGTGAGGGATGGAGTGTTGCGGGTGTAACGTTGGCAACTCAAAACCACACGCTAGTTCGTAAACCCTCGGTTTGTAATCCAACTACCGATTGGGCACTTGCGGCTGGAACCGATGCGGCAAGCTCGCAATGGATTGTATTAGCACAAAACGACATCTCCGATGTTAACAGACATACAGGCGATTGTGGCGGACAAGTTATTATTGATAATGGAAATCATAAAAAATATTCGGCACTCTTTATCGGTAATAGTTACACCTACTATAACGATATGCCTAAGCTGGTAAATAGCATTGCAAACTCTGTTCAAGATACTTTGATTACCTCGCAAAGCACCATAGGCGGCTACTTTTTAGATCAGCACTTTACCAATGTTGACACACGAGCACTTCTCTCCTCAAAAGTTTACGATTTTGTTGTGTTGCAAGAGCAGAGTGTGCGTCCTGCCTTAGATTCAGCAACCACGGCTTACAAATTCTTTCAATACTCTCAAAAGCTCGATAGCGTAGCAAAAGTGTTTAGTCCAAATAGCCAAACGATCTATTACATGACCTGGGGACGCAAGTATGGTGATGCCACCAATTGTCCAACAAACCCTAATGTTTGTACTTATGAAAAGATGGATGGTATGCTGCGCGTTCGTTACCGTATGGCTCAGGCCGAAACAGGCTCTTTGATATCACCAGTTGGTGCTGTTCGCAACTATTTGATTAAAAACTTTCCTGAAATAGAATTGTATGATCCCGATAATAGTCACCCATCTACTGCGGGATCTTTTGTGTCGGCCATGACTTTCTATACAACTATCTTTCAAAAAGATCCTACAGCAACATCGTATGATTTTACCATTGGAAATGCCTATGCAACTACTATTCGAAATGCGGTAAAAGCTGTTGTTTTCGACTCATTGTCATACTGGAATAGCTATAAGGCCGAACAAGAGATCGATTTAAAAGTGAATGTTACAAAGCCTTTAAAAACAGATGTAATATACCAAAATAGCACCTTTACGGCGGAAGTTAGTGCAACATCATCGGCATTAACCATTTCAGCGGTCGATTTTTACCTCAATGGGGTATTGGTTGGAACCAAAAGTTCATCGCCTTATCAAATTGATCTTTCTGCGCAAAAAGCTGGTGCCAATGCTTTAGTGGTTGTAGCTACTGCATCTAGTGGCGATAAAGTATCAACTGCATTTAATTTTAATGTAATTGCAGCTCCAGTTGTAATTCCTGCAAAGATTGAAGCAGAGGATTATATTGATTTCTTTGGCATTCAAACAGAAGCCGCAAGCGAAGGGACATTAAATGTAGGATGGACAGAAACAGGTGATTGGCTCGATTACTCCATAACGGTTCCTGCAGAGGGCGATTATAATGTAAATTTCAGAGTGGGCTCGGCCGTAAGTGGTGCGCAGTTAGCACTTTCTAAAGATGGAGGTGCCACTGTTTTAGGAGGTGTAACCATTCCAAACACAGGTGCTTGGCAGAATTGGGTTACTGTTTCTACACAAATGAACTTAACCAGCGGAACGTACCCTATTCGATTGCATATCACCTCCTCGGGATTTAATATCAATTGGTTTTCATTCGAGGCTGCAGGATCGCCAACTTCTATCGCAAATGGAGATAAAAGCACGCTGACAATTTACCCAAATCCAGCTTCACAGTTTGTGAATATTCCTTTAGCTTCGGGTGATTCTCACATTAATATCTTTAATGTTTCGGGAACTCAAGTGTATGCTTCGGCTATTGGTAATGATGAAATCTTGAAGCAAATTTCTCTTGTTGGATGGATAAAAGGGATGTATGTGGTTAAGATATTGACTACAAATGGAGTACAACGCGAACAACTTTTGGCTGTGTTGTAGATAAAAGATTATTAATTATTGTTTGCCAAGGCTGTCAGTTTATTTAACTGATAGCCTTTGTCGTTTCATGATCATTTTTTTTTGAGAACACCTTAAGTTAACAAACGGTGCTAACTTGAGTGCTTGTTTCTAAGATAATAACAGAATTTAACCTCTTTTATTTAGAAACAATAAAAATAAGATCTATTTTTGTGTGGTATTGAATGAATTGCAAACAATGAAGTTAATCTTCTTGTTGAATATCGATTAACTTTACACATAACGATCTAACAAATTAATAGACATGATGAAAGTTCAACTTTTCTTGCTTTCTCTCTTTATAGTATTTATTGGCTGCTCCTCTCCTCAGAATAAAAGCGTGGAGATAACGGTATCAATTCCACCGCAAAAGTATTTTGTTCAGCAACTTATTGGACATGATATTCCTGTAAATGTTATGGTAACAAGCGGGAATAACCATGCCTCTTATGAGCCTACTCCTCAGCAACTTCGCGAGGTTTCTGATTCAAAGGTGTATGTAAAGATAGGAGCGCTAGGATTTGAAAATATTTGGTTGCCACAAATTCTTGAGTTTAATAAAGATATTAAGGTTATAAATCTGTCAAAGTCTGTTCATCCTATTGCCGGGCATGAGGGGTGTACGGGTGGAGACCATGATCATGAAGGAGTTGATCCACACATTTGGACTAGTCCAAGAACGATGAAGATATCTGTAGCGGAATTGGCTAAGGAGTTAAAGGATATCTTCCCAGAGCGAGCCGATTCAATAGATCTAAATTTAGTGAAGGTTAATAAGATGCTTGACGATTATGATCATCAACTGGTTCAACTCTCGGCTAAAGCGATTAAACGATCGATCTACATCTTTCATCCAGCCTTAACCTATTTGGCTCGCGACTATGTGTTTGAGCAAGTTGCTATTGAAAAGGATGGTAAGGAGCCCTCGGCTGGATATTTGGTGCAGTTAATAACGATGGCCAAACGAGAAGGTATCAAAACCGTTTTTATACAAGAGGAGTTTGATAAGCGAAATGGCGACATTATTGCCCAAGCTATTGGCGGCGAACTCTATGTAATTAATCCAATGGAGGAGAATTGGCCTAAACAAATGGAGTTAATCATCAATGGGTTAGATAAAGCACTTAATTAACTATTAATGAATAAAGCTTTAGTAGAACTAAAACATGTGGATGCCGGATACGGCAATAAAAGGGTTCTCACAGATGTTAATTTAAAGATAACAGAGGATGATTTTATTGGTGTAATTGGGCCTAATGGTGGTGGAAAAACAACGCTTCTTAAAACAATTTTAGGTCTAGTTGATCCTTTTGCTGGTTCGGTGTTGTTAGATGGACTACCACGTGGACGAAAGGATATTGGATATATGCCTCAAATCTCATCGTTTGATAGAGATTTTCCCATTACTGTGCGCGACGTGGTGTTGTCGGGATTGAGTGGAAGTACTTCGCTTATTAAAGGACATACAAAAGAACAAAAAGAGCACGTTCAATCGCTTTTAGAAGAGACTGGTCTTACGCTTTTAGCAGATAAATCTATTGGTGATCTATCCGGTGGACAGATGCAGCGGGCCTTTTTGTGCCGCGCTATTGTTCATCAGCCAAAATTATTGATCTTAGATGAGCCATCAACTTACGTGGATAAGAGTTTTGAAGGAGAGCTCTATCAGATGCTTCAGGAGCTAAATAAGAGTATGGCTATTATGTTGGTATCGCACGATATTGGAACCATCTCGTCGGTGGTAAAAACAATTGCATGTGTAAATGGAACCTGGCATAGGCATGCGTCAAACCTTATAACTCCTGCCGTATTAGAGAGTTACAATTGCCCTATTGAAATTATCACGCACGGTCAGGTTCCGCATCGTGTATTAAAGACGCATAAATAATGGATGAATTAATTGCTCTTTTTGAATTTGATTTTTTTAGAAACGCCTTTTTGTCGATCTTACTAACCAGTATTATTGCTGGCATGGCGGGTACTTATATTGTTGCGCGTAAAATTGTATTCATAAGCGGTGGAATTACGCACGGTTCGTTTGGGGGTATTGGGTTGGCTTACTACATGGGATTTAATCCGCTATTAGGAGCTGCGCTATTTGCCATTGCATCTGCCTTAGGCATTGAGTGGAGCAACCAAAAGGGGAGCGTGCGAGAAGACAGTGCCATTGCCATTTTATGGTCATTAGGTATGGCTATTGGAATTATTTTTGTCTTTTTAACGCCTGGATACTCTCCAAATTTGATGAGTTTCTTGTTTGGTAGTATTCTTACTGTAACCACATTCGACTTGTTAATGATGGCCTCCTTAGCGGTGCTTCTTTCAATAGGTTTTTATCTCTTTTATCGCCCCATTCTTTATACAGCTTTCGACTCGACACATGCTTTAGCCACGGGCTTGCCGGTGAAAACCATTCGTTATATCTTAATCTCCATCGTTGCTATCACCATCGTGGTCTCTATTCGAGTGGCGGGAGTTATTCTTGTTTTATCTCTTTTTACTATTCCTCAAGCAACAGCCAATATCTTCTCAAAAGATTTTAAGAAGATCATTTTCTGGAGTATCATTATTGGTTTTATTGGGGGTGTAACTGGGCTTTTCTTTAGCTATTACACCAATGTTCCCTCAGGAGCAGCCATCATTTTTGCATTAACCTTTTTGTGGTTTGTGGCCAAGGGATACCAGTTAGTTACAAATTGGAGACGATAATACAAAAAAAAGGGAGTGCCTCCGTCACCTTTAGCACCCCCCGCACGGTAGTTTTAAAATAATTATTACTCCCTAGCTACAAATTAAAACAAAACTAATGGTTTGATGGTGTTGTAGAGTGCCTAATCAAACACGACATGCAACCTACAAATCCTTTCGCAATGTGTGGATTATGGCGAAATTAGGGGGTTTTAATCATGAAATAATATTACCTTCGTTTTAGATAGGGTGAAGTTGGAGTGTGAACAGTTAGAGTTCTTTACTTAAATTGTTATAAGCCAACATGAAACTTAGACTAATAATTTTATTGCACATTGGGATAACGCTTTTATTCGTCACTTGCAAACCAACGGCTAAAACAGTGCTAACATCCTATGGGGATGGTCCTTATATCTTTGATTTGGGAGATACGACACTCGTTTTAACAAGAAATCACAATAGCTCATTTGATTCCACTTTTCTGTCCAAAGATGAGGCCTTACAAACTCAATTTGTTTGCGAATTTGATAGCATCTCATCTCCTTCATTAACCTTTGAATTAAACTCAGACTCCTTAATTGAAAATGATGCATTTCTTCTGCCGAAAAAACTACTTGCATTGTCTGATATTGAAGGGAACTTTGAAGCGTACTACAAGCTATTGCTCTCTAATGAAGTAATTGATTCATCTTATAATTGGACGTTTGGCAAGGGACATCTTGTTATTGTAGGAGATTTGGTTGATCGAGGCGACTATGTTACTCAATGTTTATGGCTAACCTATCATTTAGAAAACGAAGCAAAAAAGCATGGTGGCGAAGTGCATTATCTGTTAGGTAATCACGAACAGTTGGTTTTATTAGGCTATGACAATTATGTGTCAGAAAAGTATCTATCACTTTACAAAGATTTAAAAACAGATGTTTCCAAAATTTACTCTAACAAATCATATTTAACCCATTGGATTAGCAATAAGAATGCAATGTGCAAAATCGGAGAGAGACTCTTTGTTCACGGTGGAATTAATCCAAAGATATTGAAGTATAATGTTGATATATCTCAAGTTAACTCGGAAGTTAGACGAGATTTCTGTACAAATGAGTTTAAAACGGACGCCGCCAACTTCCTGTTAACAAATGATGGAATACTATGGTATCGTGGCTTAGTCGTAGATAATCAAAAGCATAAAAAAATTGAAGAGCCACAATTAGACTCCATCCTTACTCATTTTCAATGCAAATCAATTGTTGTTGGTCACTCAATGGTTGATCAAATATCAAAGGATTTTAATGGAAAAGTGATCCGAATAGATGTGGATCATTATGAAAACAGTTCTGCGTTATTAATTGAGAATGGAATTGATTATATTACAGATAACAAAGGCGATAAGAGGCAAATAAACCCTTAAATTATGAAAAAAGAGATTTTATACATTATTGGAATTATTATTTTGAGCTTTTTAACGGTTAAATGTCATGAAAATGATGATGTTAAATCAAAATACAAAGAGAGAGAAGGCCGAATAATTGGATTTGACCCATGCACTATAAGCCACCATTACCCAATAGGTTATGTCATAGTTACAAGTGATTTGAAAGATACTCTGATTTCGTACAACATCTCTGATAAGGATTTTAAAATGCCTGCCTCAGTTTTGTTAATGCCATCCGACACAATTTATACTGTTCCAGAGTCAAATTTTGAAAACTATGGAAGTACGTTTCTTTTTCCTCAAGATGAGCAAGAAAAGTTCAAAATAAAATTTGAATATGCTGATGCCGACGGTGCCGAGAAGGTTTATAATTTATGCATCACGGATGTTATGTTTTTAGATTTCAAACAAATAGTCGTAAAATCAATTTCTACGCGATAAATCAATTCTTTGTAAATAAGGTTTATTGAGGTTTACATAAGAATCTATTGAGCTGAATGATTTTTTGAAATAAATGGCTGAAGGGGCAGCTCTACAAGGCACTGTTTTGATAATTTAAGAGTTTCTCTTTAAGCTTACTATACTTTAAGAATGTTAATCACAATAAATTGCAAAATCACTCATCCATCTTCAAAAATATAGATTAACTTCGGTATTGATATATAAATTTTCCAAAATATGAAACCCATAAAATACTCCCAATTTGGCACTTTGCTAGTTGTACTTATTGCACCTTTGCTTGTGATGTTTACTATTCAATCGCTTTTTTTTCATCCCTCGGCTTCGGGCCTATCGCTCACATTTACCTCATTGGCATTGTTGATGGCGGTGTTGATTCTAAACTTTTATAAACTAGACATCATTATCGACGAAACTCATCTAATATTTAAAATGGGCATAGGGCTTATTCGCAAAAAATATCCATTAAGCACCATTGTCGGGTGTAGAGCTGTTACTAACATGTTTATTTCGGGGTGGGGAATTCGTTTTTTAACCAATGGAATGCTCTATAATGTTTCGGGGTTCAAAGCTATTGAACTCTCTTTTAATAATAGATCTTCCATCGTTCGCATTGGCACAGATCAGCCCGAAGCTGTAATTGCCGAACTCTCTAAACGGATTTCTATAGATCAAACCAATATTCAAGAAAGCACTAAACGTAAAGATAACTCCTTAAAATACAAGATTTTATTGATTGTTTCGATTGTAGTCATTATTCTTTCTTTTTCAATTTACAGCAGTCTCGATGCAAGGGTAACTTTCAATTCATCAACGCTTAAGATTGGTGAAATATATGGTTGCGAGCTTCCTTATACACAAATAGCTGAGATAGATACGGTTGCACATCTGCCAAATGTCGAATATAAAAGCAATGGCTACGGCCTATTTAATGTGCAAAAGGGATATTTTGTTTTAACTAACTTTGGCGAGGCGGTTCTTTATACGAATTCGAGTTCAACGCCTATTATTCAGATGAGGTTGAAAAATGGTCAATACTATTTCCTAAATCAGAGTGAAAAATCAAAAACTATTGAGATCTTTGAAACATTAAAAAGTAAGATTAAACCAAATATTTAGGTCGAATAGATGAAACAACTTCTTATTATCTGTGCATTATTTATTAGCACATTAAAATTATTGGCCGTTGAGCCACAAAAAAAGAGCACTCCACTTACCGAAACTCAAAAAATTGAGCAGTTATACAGCTATTTAGAGTCGCTTACGAATGTGCAGTTTTTTCGTAACGGCAGTTATTACAATGTTACGGATGCCATTGCTCACTTAAAGATGAAACAAGGTAAAGTGGGCTCGGGGGCCAAAACGGCACGTCTTTTTATCGATAATGTAGCCACCAAATCGTCGATGTCGGGGAGTGCTTATAAAATCAAGTTTGCCGATGGGAAAGAGGTGCCTTTAAAAGATGTTTTAACGACTAAACTTCTTGAAATTGAAGGTGTGAGTAGCCAGTGATGTTCTAGATTAAACCTTTACGTCAATAATATCCGAAAGCACCGTCGTGTATCGTGGTGAGAGTCTCTCTTGATTCATCTTCCATTTACGGCCACCATCTTGGGCGGCTAAACGTACTTTTTGCGTACCAAAATCGCCATTAATCTTATCAACCACCTTCATTAATACCTTGTGTTTGGGGTTGCTATTTTCAAAAATCGTTTGTTGCACCTCATTTTCAGGTTTAATATCCATAACCACAACACCCGCTTTTTTGTATGAATACCCCTCTACAAATATCTTCTCTAGTGCATAGAGAGCAAATTTTGCCAGTTCAATATTGGAATTGGTGGCAAATGGCAGCTTAACCACGTAACTTCGATTATACTGCGGCTGATCGTCGCGATGTCTATTGGTATTTACAAAAACCATTAACGAGAGGCTGCAAGATTTTTGTTTTCTTAATTTCTCGGCACACGAAATTGCAAATGTTACAATACGCTCTTTTAGCTGTTCAAAGGTGGTGTAGTTTCGCTCAAAGGTGCGCGTGGTGGCGATACTCTTTTTAGCGCGTGGTTTTTCCATTTGGATAGACGGAATACCCATTAATTCCTGTTTTAAGCGCTCTTCTACAATGCTCATGTGGCGCTTAAAGTAGATCTCCGAAAGTTGCGTGAAGTCGTAAGCCGTTTTAACATTTATGGTTTGTAATCTTTTACTGTGTTGTCGCCCGATACCCCACACATCTTCCACCGCTAGCCACTTTAAGGCTTTTACTCGTAGGACTTCACTATTAATAACATGTGAACTTAGAGTCTCCTTGGGGTACTTCTTTGCAATGCGGTTTGCCACTTTAGACAATGTTTTAGTGGGAGCAAAACCTATGCTTACAGGTATTCCTGTGGATTTGTAAATCTTTTTTACGAGCATCTGCCCAAACTCTTGCAGGTTTGATTCTGGAAAATCGTTTAAGTCAACAAACGCTTCATCAATGCTATAGATCTCTATTTTAGGGCAATAACTAGCCAAGATCTTCATAACACGCATGCTCATATCGCCATATAGGGCAAAATTAGCTGAGAAAACGGCTACGTTATGCTGCTTAAAAAGCTCGTGATATTGAAAGGCGGGAGCTCCCATGGGCACACCAACTGCTTTGGCTTCGTTGCTGCGGGCAATCACGCACCCATCGTTGTTAGAGAGCACAACCACTGGCTTCCCGTTCAAGTCTGGACGAAAAACACGTTCGCACGAAGCATAAAAATTGTTGCAATCTAGCAATCCAAACATCACTCTAGCCTAAAAATATTTTATCACATTTATCACAATTCCCCACACCATAAAATTATTGTCGGCTGTTACTTTTATAGGCTTATAATTCTCATTAGCAGGAACTAACCAACAGCAATCATTCTCAATTTTTATTGTTTTTACCGTAAATTCGCCATCAATGTAACACACTGCAATTTTGCCGTTCTGAGGCTCCAAACTCTTATCAATTACGAGCAAATCGCCATTATGGATTCCTAGATCTTTCATCGAATCGCCCCGTACTCGACCGTAAAATGTGGAGTATGGATTTTTTATTAACTCTTTGTTGAGATCGATGCCCGTATCTATAAAGTCATCGGCAGGTGAGGGGAATCCAGCCGAAATTTCACTACTTACAAACGGCAATTCTAACTCGCTTTCGACAATTGCCGAGTAAAAATCTATATTTTCTGAGCTATGTAATTTGTTCAATTTCATTGTTTTAAATTGCAAATGAGGCAAAGAGATACTGAATGTAAAGGTACTTATAATAATCTCTTTTAGCTCATCTTTTAACTATTTTGAATAGGTGAAACTTTTCATTGCACGACACTTTTAGTGAGCCACCCTACAACGTTTCGGGTTTATAGCTCTGCAAAACAGTCATTATATTTATCTCACTTCATAACACGCAATATCCCTCTCTTTAACTCCCAAAAATTGTAGTCGATTGGTTACGAGGGTTATTAATTCGGATGAGCCAAATAGTTTGAAATACAGATTTTTACTTATGTTGCAGTTGATTTCAATCTCTAAATAGCGTTGATAGGCCTCAATGCTATCGGATAAAAATGGATTTCTGTCGGTTATATATTTAACCTGAAGATGTGTGGTAAATCGACTCTGTAAATTATCGAGTTCTGCCTTATATAGGGGCTCTCCGTTTTGAGATGAAAGTGCATAAATGAACGTGATGTAATCCCCCTGTTTCTCTGAAAGAAGCTCTTTTAAGGAGGTGAAAGCGTTTAAAACTCCTATCTCACTCGTAATTAGTACAATATGGGTGTTCTCAAATTTAGCTAATCTCATCTCTTTACATTTTTACAAAGATGAGATTTCATTAGGAGATGGTTTTTGATAAATATCAAAAAGTAGAACTGCTCCTATTTGCCTGATCTTATTCTACTTAACGTCTCTTGCGTGATGCCTAAATAGGAGGCAATGTGCCCAAGTGGGGCGTGCAGTAAAATGTCGGGGTAGTTCTTAAGCATCGAAGCATAGCGCTCCTGAGCCGACTGTAGTTGGATGTCGTAATATTTATCGGATACTAATTTGATAAATTTAATCAGTTGGGTGTGTAAAAATTTCTCCATCTGTGGAGAGTGGTCATTAATGCGCTGAAGTTCTGAGTGTTGGATGGAACATACGGTGACATCCTCGAGCGCTTCAATGCCATAACGACTCCCTTGATTGTAGTAAATACTCTCAATGGCCATCGAAAAACTATTCTCCGTTAAAAAGATGGAGGTGATATCTTTACTCTCCTTCAGATAGAAGGAGCGCGCGTATCCACTCTCGAAAAAGAGTACTTTTTTAGACATGGAGTTGATGTTTCGAATGATGTCGCCTTTACTATACCTTTCAATTTTGGTATGTTTAGCTAGCTCTTCTACTGTTTGAGGCGTGAGTTGAACTTGCGTTTGTATGTAGGGTATGAATTCCATATCAAAAATTGTTTGATTTAGCTCACCAAATATAGCAACTTTTGAAAGTTGTGGCTCTTTTTAGGCGGAAGATTGGTAAAATGTTAATAATTTCGGACTTTCAATCTTATTTTTAACCAGTAATAATTCAAAACAACAATAGAAATGTCAAGTGTAATTGAAACAATTCAAAACCGCCGTAGCTGTCGTGTTTTTAAAAAGCAACCTGTTGAAGATTCTAAAATTGAGCTATTAACTAAAGCTGCACTTTGGGCCCCAACCTCAAAAAACAACCGTCCTTGGGAGTTTGTGTGGGTTGATAGTCGCGAGTTATTAGACCAACTAGCAGCCTGCAAACCGCATGGTGCCGAATTAATCAAAAACGCTCCTTTAGCCCTAGTTATCTTTGCACATCCCGACAAGAGCGATGTGTGGGTTGAGGATTGCTCGGTGGCTGCCACTATGGTGCAATTGGCTGCCGAAGATCTGGGATTAGGTTCCTGCTGGGTACAAGTTCACAAACGCGATAAGAGCGAAACGCAGTCGGCCAGCGACTATTGCAAACTGGTACTAAATGCCCCATCTACACTCGAAACAGCCTATATTATTGCCATTGGCTATAAAGAGCGTGAGCGAAATGGGTACACTAATGAACAATTACTACTTGAGAGGGTTCACAAAAATGGCTTTTAACGAAATAATAGTCTATTTAGAGCGTTACTCATACTAGGTAGCGCTCTAAAAATTTAACCCTACAAACAATGAAACAAACTGTTCTCCTACTATTTGCCCTTTGGGGCTTAAGCTTATCTGCTTCCAACAACGTAAAACTCTCGTTTAACATCGGTAGTGGTGCTCATAAAGAGATTTTTCTGAAAGTTTTTAAGAACTACATTACTCGTGATGTGTGGGACTATAAGTGCACCTTAGATTCATTGGGCAAAGGATTTATCGAATTTTCGCTCGATAGGCCACGAGAGGCTTTTATGCACACCTCGCTAGGTAATACCATGCTGTTTTTAACGCCTGCCGATGATATGGAGGTGATTTTCTCGTATAATGATTTAGCGAATACTCTCACTTTTAACGGAGCTGGAAGTGAGAATAATAACTTTATAAAGGAGTACACAAATAAACTCCACGATCCTTACTGTGGTGCTAAACTTGTAAAAGATGGCATGTCTATTAAAGATTATAAAGCAACGATATTCAAGCGTTTGGATGACAGAAAAGCGCTCTATCTCTCTTATAAACAAACACATAATGTAACACCAGCATTCGAATATTATGCGCAAGGTTTGGTTGATTATACCTCTTTAAAAGAGCTAATCTATTTTTCATATAACATGAATAGCGCAGGAAGGAGTTTTCCAAATAAAGAGGAGTTTTATTCATTCTTAAAACCCGACTATTTTGATAACGACAGTCTTCTAAAATATACTCAAGAATATATGAGTACCGCCTCGTTGTACACATGGCTACTTCCTATTGATGTAAAAAAGGTGCCTGATTGCTCCAAGGATTATCAAACCTATATAACAGTACATCAGGGAGATACAAGAGATGTTTTAACGGCATCTTTTCTTTGTAGCACTATTAATGATCACAAAGAGTGGGATGCTGAATTTGCTCATTTTAAGACAATTACTAGCAATAGGGAGGTTGTTGATCTTGTCAATACAGCCGTTACTCTCTCGAAACAAAGGGAGATCTCCAAGGAGGCTCTCTCCACTCTATTTACTGCTACCGATGGCAAAACACTCTCATTAAGTCAGTTAATTAGCGCAAATAAAGGCAAAATTATTTATATAGATATTTGGGCACTCACCTGCGCACCTTGTATTAAAGAGATGCCTGAGTTAGAAAAACTAAAAAGTGAATTGAAAGATTATCCATTTGTGGCCATCTCGCTTTGTGTGGAAGAAAATAACCAAAAGTGGATCGACTTCCTCGCTAAAAAAGCCATTCCAACTGAGAATCAATTTGTGATTAATGATGGGCTTCTTGCCCCATTTTGCAAAGAGTATATCGTTAATTCATTTCCTCGTTTTTTTATTATTGGTGCCGATGGAAAAATGGTTAATACCAATGCCAAACGCCCATCTGATAAGGAGTTAAGAGTTGAATTGATGAATCAGATGCGAAGAAAAAAGTAGTTTAAGTATTATTTAACTCTTTGTAACAGTGTTAATTAGGTAATTAGATAAAAATGCCTACCTTTGCACCCGAAAATTAAAATTGATTTATGAAGCGTATTAACGAATACCGTAAACTGTTGGAAGTTAGCCAAGAGACCGATTTAAGTGGATTAAAAAGCACTTACCGAAGCCTTATGAAAGAGTGGCACCCTGATAAGTTTGCAAACGATGAAGCGGCGAAAGAGGAGGCTGAGCATAAAAGTAAGAAGATCATTGAAGCGTACCATTTTTTAGTAAGTATAGCTCCTGAAACTCAAGAATCTAACCTCGAAATCTATAACCAAACTATCAACGAGTCGGGTATTGTAGATTTTTGGCACAAAGGACAAACTCTAACTGTTAATTTCCAAGATGGTAGCGTTTATGAATACCTTGGTGTTCCTAAAAATACGTATGTGAAAATGGTTAATGCCTCGTCGTATATGCGATTTGCAAAACGTCATATTTTCACGTCGTTTATCTATCGTAATGTGAGTAAGCAGAGCGCTTAGTTCTAAATTATATAATATGCAGAGATGGAGGCCTCATTCCGAGTGCCTCCATCTTTTTTATCATCCTGCCCATCCCTCTCTATCCAAACTCCGGTAGTGAACCGCCTCTGCAATGTGATGAGATTGAATAGTTTCCGATGCTTCCAAGTCGGCTATTGTGCGACTCACTTTAAGAATTCTATCATAAGCCCGTGCCGATAGATCGAGTCGCTCCATGGCATTTTTAAGCAATCCGCTACCTACTTCGTCTAGTTGAGCATAGCGTCTCAGCATTTTCGAACTCATTTGAGCATTGCAATGTACGCCTTCTTCATTTAAATAACGTTTTTCTTGAACTTCGCGCGCTTTTATTACGCGCTCTCTAACATTAGTGCTTGGTTCGGCGGGTGGAGTGGTGGCTAATTTGTTAAATGGAACGGGAACCACCTCAATATGAATGTCGATTCGATCGAGCAAAGGCCCCGAGATACGACTCAGATATTTTTGCACAACGCCCGGACTACACAAGCACTTCCTGTCTGGATGGTTATAGTACCCGCATGGGCATGGATTCATGCTTGCTATAAGCATGAAGCTGGCTGGATAGTCCACAGCAAACTTTGCTCTTGAAATGGATATCATTCTATCTTCCAAGGGCTGGCGCATCACCTCCAAGACAGTACGCTTAAATTCGGGTAACTCGTCTAAAAAGAGCACGCCATTGTGTGCTAGTGAAATCTCGCCCGGCTGCGGAAATGTTCCACCGCCAACTAGGGCAACATCCGATATCGTGTGATGAGGCGACCTGTAGGGACGCTGACTTATTAAGCTTGCACCGCCTGTTGTTTTACCTGCTACCGAGTGAATTTTTGTTGTTTCGAGTGCTTCATTAATGGTAAGGGGTGGCAAAATGCCCGATAGTCGTTTGGCTAACATCGACTTTCCAGCTCCGGGAGGCCCTATCATAATCAAATTATGTCCTCCCGCTGCGGCTATCTCTAAGGCTCGTTTTACACTCTCTTGCCCTTTTACATCTGAGAAGTCTGCATCTGTTGTCTGCTTGTTTTTCGAGAACTCCTCCTTAAAATCAACCGAATGTGGCTGTAACTCTAGCCGTCCATCTAAGAAATCAGCTACTTCACGTAAATTTGTGGCTCCATACACCTTTATTCCATCTACGACTGAAGCCTCACGCGCATTTACTGCTGGGAAGATACAACCTTTATACCCCTCGGATTTAGCTTTGATGGCTATAGGCAAAGCCCCTTTAATGGGTTGTAAGGTGCCATCGAGCGAGAGCTCTCCCATAATTACATAGTCTTCGCATGAGTTGCTCTCAATTTGGCTACTAGCCGCTAAAATACCAATGGCCAAAGGTAAATCATACGCTGCACCCTCTTTGCGAAGGTCGGCAGGCGCCATATTGATTACAATTTTTTTACCGGGCCATTTGTATCCAGATTGTATCAAGGCCGAGTCTATCCGTTGTTGGCTCTCCTTTATGGCGCTATCGGGTAACCCAACCAAAAAGAATTTTATTCCTTGCGAAACATTTACCTCTATGGTGATTGTGTGGGCCTCGATTCCATTTACAGCCGACCCAAATGTCTTAATCAATCGTCCTTTAACTCTATTCTCTTTTTCCATCAACTTAACTTTACCGTTCGTTAGAGTAGTATGATCGAAAATTTGGAGTTGTCAATAGTAAATGTCGAAAAAAATTAAACTTTTTATCAAATAATCTGTTTAATTGATTTGCGGAAATCTATTTCAGCATATTTTAAATAAATTTTTATTATTTCATTAATTTAATACGGAACAAAATGAACGACCAACCAATTGTAAAAGGTGAAAAATTTAGTTTTACTTCATCGGTAAACTACTCTGTTGATGGTATTGTGAGCAAGCGAATAATTCAAAAACCATCTGGTAACATCTCTCTCTTTGCGTTTGATAAAGGACAAGAGTTGAGCGAGCATTCAGCCCCATTTGATGCACTTTTACAAGTGCTTGAGGGCGAAAGCGAAGTGCTCATTGCAGGCAAATCATTCTTTTTAAAAGGAGGTGAATCGATCATTTTGCCTGCAAATATTCCTCATGCCGTTAAAGCTACGACACCCTTTAAAATGCTTTTAACAATGATTAAGGAAGTGGTGGTGAATTTGGGTAAATAGAGTCAATACCTTATCCATTAAATAGTTGAGAGATAAAAATTAAACAGAACTTTTGTTTAATTTTTATCTCTTTGATTATAAGGGCTTAAATCTTTTTCCTAAATTTGTGCCCACAAAAAAGTTGTTATGAAGAGAATTACAGTGCACGACAAGACATTTGAGCTTTCAATCCCTTTTTCGGAGATTGATAATGCCATCGCTCAAATAAGTGTTCAAATGGATCACGACCTGAAAGGGAAAGATGTGGTGATGCTCTGTATCTTGAACGGCTCCTTTATGTTTGCCGCCGATTTAATGAAGAAATTAACCACGCCCTGTCGAGTAACTTTTGTTAAAGTGACCTCATATCAGGGAACGAGCTCCGAAGGAAAAGTAAAAGAACTTATAGGGTTAAATGAAGACTTAAAAGGCAAAACGGTTGTTATTCTCGAAGATATTGTTGACACAGGACGAACCATTCAGCAAATAACCAAAACTGTTTTGGAGCGTGAGCCCTCGGAACTTAAAATTGCAACGATGCTTTTTAAACCAACGGCTTGTTTAGTACCTGTAAACCTCGATTACGTTGGTCTCGAGATTCCTGATGATTTTATTATTGGTTATGGTCTCGACTACGATGGTTTTGGCCGCAACCTCCCAGATATGTACACCCTAGTTAAATAAGTATTCATATTCTTAGTAGTTTAAAAATGTTGAACGTAGTAATTTTTGGCCCTCCGGGATCAGGTAAAGGAACTCAAAGCGAACTTATTATTCAAAAATATGGTTTTGCGCACATCTCTACAGGCGATCTTCTTCGCTATGAGATTAGCCAACACACTCAACTTGGTACAATCGCAAAAAAATACATCGATAAAGGTGAATTAGTTCCTGACGATGTAATTATTGATATGATTGATCATAAAATTGAGAAGTTGCATAATGTATCGGGCGTTATTTTTGACGGATTTCCACGTACAACCGAACAAGCAGCTTCGTTAAAGAAGATGTTGGCAAGTCACAAAGAAGATGTGGGCGTAATGCTTAATCTTGAAGTGCCAAAAGAAGAGTTGGTTACACGTCTTTTGAAGCGTGGCGAAACATCTGGTCGTTCAGATGATAACTTGGAGACTATTGAAAAACGTATTAACGTTTATAATGCTCAAACAACTCCAGTGATTGATTTCTACAAGAGCGAGAAAAAATATGCTCCAATTGTTGGAACTGGCACAGTAGAGGAGATCTTTGGTCGTATCGCAGCTGTTATTGATGGGTTGAAGTAATTTTCAATCAATTTTATAATATTAAAATGGGGGCATCACAATAGTGAATGTCCTCATTTTTTTTGTTTCATTGACTAATAATTTACTTTAAAGAACGTTAACATTAAACGTCACCTTTACTAAGCTAATTTTTAGTAAAATGGTACTATTTTTATATCATTTAAAACTCAATAAAACACGAAGTTCAAGATTTATTATGCGCAAATACTCCTTTTATCTTATTGCTCTTTTTCTTTCGATCTCTCTATACATTTCGGGACAGCAATCGGTGAATACTATTGTGTATGTAAATATTGCTGCTCAGGGGGCAAATAGTGGTACTTCATGGGAGAATGCTTATACAAATCTTCAAGATGCGCTCAACAACCCTCGTGCTACCGAGATCTGGGTGGCTCAGGGCATTTACTCTTCACCCAAAGAGGGATTTTTGATTGATGGATTTGGTGCATCAGGTATTGTTTTAGGTGGATTTATTGGTAATGAAACGGCAGTTAGTCAAAGAGATATTGATAATAACATAACAATTTTAGAGAGTAGCTCAGAGAGTTCAGATTCGCCTATCATCTTCTCTACAAGTAAAAGCAATGATCTGATTTTTGATGGTTTTTTGCTTCAATCAAACTCCTCTAATGGAATTGTAAACATTGAACTAACCAATTGCTGGCTAGGCAGTGTAGCTTTTGATAATAGCAGCGAGTTTTCTCATAAGGATAGATCAAATGAGCGTTTGAATAGTCTCGAAATTTCACAGATAGAAACCAAAGGAGACTCCACTTCAGTTCAATTAGATGATATCTTTAAAGTAGAACCAACGAACACCACCTCCACCATCACAATTACTGCGCCTAAGGGTTCTAGTGTTCAACTAATCAATTATTTAGGCAAGATGGTCAAGCAAGTAAAACTGCTCGATGATGTTTCGATTGTTGATATTTCGTCCCAACCTAAAGGGCTTTACATTGTTAAGCTCATTACCCCTACAGGCAGAATAAAGACTGAACGTATTTTTTTAAACTAGTCTTTTCAACTAGTCTTTTCGATACAAAAAATAGCTAACTTTGGAACCCTAATTGGGGTTACTTGTTCTATTGAGCTGGTAAAAGCCTCTTATTTAAATCTCTATTATTCATGAAACAGTATATAGACCTTTGCAAATTGGTACTCGAAGAGGGTACACAAAAAGGTGATCGCACCGGAACTGGCACAATATCCTATTTTGGACACCAAATGCGCTTCGACCTCAGTAAAGGTTTTCCAATGCTTACCACCAAAAAACTCCATCTCAAATCCATCATCCACGAGCTGCTTTGGTTCTTAAAGGGGAGTACTAATGTGGCCTATCTTCAAGAAAATGGCGTTCGCATTTGGAATGAGTGGGCCAAGGAAAATGGCGAATTGGGTCCAATTTATGGTTACCAATGGCGCAGTTGGCCTGGCAAGAACGAGATTCATCACGATCAGATTGCTCGTGTTATTACCGATATCAAAAAAGCTCCAGACTCTCGCCGACATATTGTTTCGGCCTGGAATGTGGGACAAATTGATGAGATGGCTCTTCCGCCATGTCACATCCTCTTTCAATTTTATGTGGCAGATGGAAAACTTAGTTGTCAACTCTATCAGCGCAGTGCCGACCTCTTTTTGGGGGTGCCATTTAACATCGCGTCATATGCCTTGCTTACGCTCATGGTGGCTCAGGTTACAGGTCTAAAACCGGGTGTATTTGTTCATACTCTAGGCGATGTGCATATCTATAACAATCATATCGATCAGGTAAAACTTCAAATAACGCGCGAGCCTAAAGCATTGCCCCAAATGGCTATAAATCCCGATGTTAAATCGATCGACGATTTTAAGTATGAAGATTTTCAATTGCTTAATTATGAGTCGCATCCACACATAAAAGGAGATATCTCTGTATAATTATTCTGCTATGAGTCAATCTATTGCCATCGTTGTTGCCATTGCGAACAATAGTGCTATTGGGGTTAATAATCAGCTTTTAGCTCATATTCCAGGTGATCTGCCTCGTTTTAAGGCTCTAACAACCGGCCATGCGGTAATAATGGGACGTAAAACATTTGATTCTCTGCCTAAAGGGGCACTCCCAAATAGACGCAATATTGTTATTACGAGAAATCGGAATTTAAAACTTCCAAATTGCGAAATGGCCAGCTCGCCTGATGAGGCTCTATCACTTTTGGGTAGTAACGAAACGGCTTTTATTATTGGTGGGGGAGAGATTTATAAACTATTTTTAGAGATCTCAAACAAACTCTATATTACTCGGATCGAGAAGGATTTTCCTGAGGCAGATGCATTTTTCCCGGCTTACGATAGTTCAAAATACAAACTTCTGAACGAAGAGATTGTATCTCCGACTGAGAAAAACTATTTTGTTTTCAGATATCAACTCTGGGAACGAATTAATTAATATTCATCGCTTTAATCGAATTATAATGTCACTCATCGTATCAAATATTTCAAAGAGTTATAGCAATCATAAGGCACTTAAGGGTGTTTCTGTAGAGATAAATGAGAATGGGATAGTTGGTCTTTTAGGGCCTAATGGTGCAGGAAAATCAACGTTAATGAAGATTATTGTTGGTTACTTAACTTCCTACGAGGGCGTTGTAACGATTGATGGATTAACTAATTCAACCGATCAGGAGAACTATCGTAAACTTATTGGTTATTTACCAGAAAATAATCCCCTCTATACCGATATGTATGTGGCTGAATATCTTGATTTTATTGCAAATAGTAATGGAATTGCTGATAAAAAGATGCGCATCGAAGAGGTTATCAAACAAGTTGGATTAACCAAAGAGCGAAGTAAAAAGATTGGAGCACTCTCAAAAGGTTATCGCCAGCGCGTTGGATTAGCTTCGGCGCTTTTGCCAAATCCTCGTGTACTTATTTTGGATGAACCCACAACGGGTTTAGATCCGTTACAGATCATTGAAATTAGAGATTTAATAAAGAGTGTTGCTCAAGAAAAAATTGTTATTCTCTCAACACACATCATGCAAGAGGTACAAGCACTTTGTAATCGTGTGTTGATTATTAAAGATGGCAATATTGTTGCCGACGAGGCTGTTCAAAATCTCAACTCTTTAGTAAATAATAGAGAAGCGGTGGTAACTGTTGAATTCGAAAAGGATATTGATGCTGAGTTTTTAAAGGCAATTTCAAGCATCACATCTATAAAAGAGATTGCCCCACGCACCTTATCTATCTCCACGCCTGAAAATATCGATATCAGAGCCGATTTGTTTAAGTTTGCTGTTGAAAATGGAGTTGTTATTCTTTCAAGCAATCGAAAAGAGGTCTCTATGGAGGAGATCTTTCAAGAACTTGCAGGTTAATTGCTGACTAGATGATTTGAAGATGCTCTAAAAGGATTTTCAAACCAACTCCTATAAGAATTAGAGCACCTATTATATCGAGTTTGCTGCCTAAATGTGCTCCCGCGCGTTTCCCAAGTAGCATACCTATCATGGCAACTAAAAATGTAACCGAGCCCACCACAAAGGCCATTAGTGAAATATTCATATTTAACCCCGCAAAAATCACTCCAACGGCCAATGCATCTATCGAAGTGGCTACCGCCATGCCTATGACGTTGGTGAGTTTTAGCGGATTCTGCATCAACTTCTCCTCTTCCTCCTTAAAGCTATCAATAATCATCTTCGCCCCCAATAACGATAAAAGTCCAAAGGCCAACCAATGGTCGTATTCGCTAATATAATCTGATACTTGAAGACCTAAAAAGATTCCTATTAGAGGCATTACTGTCTGGAAAAGCGCCATGATAATAGCAACTCTCACGCCCTGCCAAAATCTGATCTCATTTACAATAATACCCGTTGAGATGGAAACTGCAAAAGTATCGAACGAGAGGCCAATGGCCACAAAAAACAGCGTTATTAAGTCCATAGATGATATTTGAGGGGGCAAAAGTACAATTTTTGAGGCAATTACAAAATGAGCCTCACTCTATTCGCCTCTTTTTACGAATAATCCACAATCCGATTATGGCTGGCAGACAACTATTTAAGATCCATAAGAAAAAGACGGGGACAATTATTAACAGAGAGGATTGAATTATGGATGAGAAGAGGAAAATACTTAGAGATCCTCTAATTCCCAAATCGGCCAACAAGAAACCTGGTAAAAAGGTAATGCCCAGATAAAAGATTGAGATCAGCGGAAATGAAAGATTTAAACTTAGGGAGGGGTTAAATAATTTAAGAGCTATGAAAAGCTGTGTCGAGTAGACGAGATATTTAAAGAGCGATAATCCCGTAATTGCAAGCAATTTACGCATTGTTATGCTCTTAAAGTTTCTGCTGTAACGCTCAATGATTATGAATACCGGGAGCTTTGGATGGAGGTGTTTTACTAATAGATAAACTCCCCAAATTAATATTATACAACCTATTATAATCATCAAATAGAACAGTGTGGATGTAATCCAAATACCATTATTTACCCAAAGAAGAGCTCCGATGCCCAACATTATAGTTATGATAGTCTGAATAAGGCTTCCCACTACAAACATGGCTCCACCGAAAGCTCTCTCAGACTCTCTTAACAATAAAACTCTTGCCCCTATTTCGCCAACTCTAGCAGGGGTTAAAATACCCGTAGTAATGCCCCCAATTACAGCTCCAAACGATTGTTTCAATGAAATATTCACACTAGGATTTAACAATAATTGCCATTTGATGCTCTCTGTTCCAAAATTTAGCAGTGGGAGAAGTAATGTAAAATATAAGAGAGGATTTGTAATGGAGTTGAGAAGATGATTTTTTAAGATACCCCATTCGGTAAAGTTGCTCAATTTAAAGAAGACGTACAAAAGAGTGACGAATGTAAGGAGCCAGATGCCGTAGCTTCGAACTTGTTTAAAGATCATCGATAGAAGGAATAATGATAACTACAAAGGTAACTATTTTTCCAGCATAAACTCATTCAAGATAGCAACATGCAATTCTTAAAAATACCAACCATTTTAGGGGAGCATGATCTTAAAATAGTTGATTTTAAGCGTGGCACCCTATTTTATACACTTATTAACAATAAAATAGGCAACAATTTTAAAGAGTTGTAGGTTATTATAAAGAAATAGATTTTTAATAATGTGCTAAATTTTGACTAAGATAAATTGATCAATACGTTAAAATTACTATATTACAAAACTGTTTCACAAGGATAAATTATCGCAAATAGGCTATTTTTTTTACGATAAAAATCTTTGTAACATTATTATCTATAATTATTTACTTAGAACTTGTTGAAGATGGCAAATGAGAAATTATCGGAAGCGCTATTGTATCATAAAAATGGCAAACCAGGCAAAATTGAGGTAATCCCAACCAAACCATATAGTACACAAAAAGATTTAGCGCTGGCATATTCGCCAGGAGTGGCTCAACCATGTTTAGCTATTGAGGCAAATCCTGAAGATGCCTATGAGTACACCGCTAAAGGCAATTTAGTAGCAGTTATCTCAAACGGAACTGCCGTATTAGGACTTGGCGATATTGGCCCCTTAGCAGGAAAACCTGTTATGGAAGGTAAAGGATTGTTATTTAAGATATTTGCAGGCATAGATGTATTTGATATTGAGGTAGATGAAAAAGATCCGGCAAAATTTATTGAAGTGGTGCGTGCCATTGCTCCAACCTTTGGAGGTATTAATCTTGAAGATATTAAAGCCCCTGAATGTTTTGAAATTGAGGAGAAACTTAAAGATTTGCTTGACATTCCATTAATGCACGATGATCAGCATGGAACAGCAATTGTTTCGGCGGCAGGTTTGTTAAATGGACTCGAAATTGTAAAAAAGAATATTGCGGATATTCGCATTGTGGTTAACGGTGCCGGTGCGGCGGCTTCGGCTTGCGCATCTCTTTATATTCGAATGGGTGCAAATCCTAAAAATATCATAATGGTTGATAGTAAGGGGGTTATATCTACTCGCCGTACCGACCTTAACAGTCGCAAGAAACCTTTTGCTACCGATTTACCTTGTAATACTCTAACTGAGGCAATCAAAGATGCGGATGTATTTTTGGGCTTATCTGTAAAAGGTGCACTTTCAAAAGAGATGGTACAATCTATGGCCAAAGACCCAATGGTTTTTGCTTGTGCTAATCCTGACCCTGAAATATCGTATGCCGATGCCATTTCAGCTCGCAAAGATATTATCTTCTCAACTGGCCGAAGTGACTATCCTAATCAGGTAAACAATGTATTAGGATTTCCTTTTATATTTAGAGGTGCTTTAGACACTCGTGCAACTGCCATTAACGAAGAGATGAAAGCAGCAGCAGCTCTGGCAATTGCAGCTTTGGCTAAAGAGCCAGTTCCTCAGGCAGTTAAGGATGCTTACAATGTTAAAGATCTTGAGTTTGGACCGCTTTACATTATTCCTAAACCGTTAGATCCTCGTTTATTAACAACTGTTGCTCCTGCCGTTGCTAAAGCAGCAATGGCATCTGGTGTTGCCAAAAGAGAAATTACCGATTGGGCGGCGTACGAGAAAGAGCTAATTGCTCGTCTTCCAAAGAGATAGTAACAAATTGATTATTATTGAAACGCCTTCTTGAAAAAGAGGGCGTTTTTTTGCATTATTGCGTTCAATCATAAAAATATGGAGTTTATTTAAATAGGGGGGTGGTTGTAAAAATGGTGTATTTAAATTTGAATAACTATTGTTTGAAACGGGGGTTGTTTAATAAAAACATTACATAAATGTAATATTTACCCCTT
>JAGPHP010000016.1 GCA_018055415.1 Breznakibacter sp.
ACTGTGGTATAATTTACTTGAAAATGCAACCAAACAAGCTGCAATATCACGAAGGCTTTCTCTGTAAGTAAATTGTGCAAAACACATAACATAGAGATGTTCTAAGCAAGAAAAGCTTTTTACTTTATAATTGCCTTTATAACGAATAACACATTTATCAAATTCATATTTGGAAATATTTGACATTATTTGAGCAAATACGGTTTTGCCTTGATTCATAAACCTGAATTTTAATTTCAGGTGAAGTTCAAGAAAAATTTCAAATCGAAAAATAAAAAAAACCTCTAAAACCCTTTACAATTAAGGCATGTAGAGAAAACTCTAGTTCAATAACCGGACACTAGTGTTTTGACACCATCTACTTCAATAATCTTTCCTCCATTTGCAAGAATAACTCTTTCGCCCTGCGCCGAGATTCTCTTGCCAGTATTTGTCAACGAATCGTCGCTCAAACCTTCACGTGTGATCATTTTGTAAGAATTATTAAATGGCTTCGTCCAACTCATTTCTTTCAATGGGAACAACAAATCATTTGGAATAGATTCAATCCCATTTGCAACACCTAACAATCCACACATCGTTGCCGCCTGATTATCACAATCCATTCCTAATGCACAACACAATTCTAAAGTCTTTTGAAAATTGCCCTGTCCATAAAGAAGAGCCATAACACCTAAAGCTCCGTTTAAATTTGCATCAACAACAACCCACGAATACTCATTCTTTTTGCCTTTATCGTAGTATTTCTCCTTTACAATTTGACGAGTTTTTTGCCAGTCATTTGGATACTCTTTATAGAGCTCTTTCACATGATTCACAATTTGCGCAAAGTGGCTTGAAGGCTTTAAGGCACTATTTCCAATATCAACAAGCTTATTTACATCGCTTTCAAAAAAAGCGGCACTAAACATGGCTGCATAATGCAATGTTGGCTCAAGACCAATACTATCAGAGGTGATTCGAGCCGCGAACTCCGATTTCTCAACGGCATAGTTCTGCATTCCTGGTGCTGTAATTGCCCATATCTCGTTAACCAATTGAGGATCAATCTGACACCATTGCACATTATATTTAGCCATACCCGTAACTGGGGGAAAGTGATTGGCATGCATCAAAGTAATGGCAGCTCTATTGGCACACCACACACGTGTTTTTACTGAGTTCTTCCATGCTTCGGCCAGCTGGTAATAACTAGGTTCTATCCCATGCTTCTCCATCTGATTTAAATACATATACTCGATGTCTGTATCATCGTCCGAAAATGCACCATTATTCTTCTTAAGCTCTACCAAATTCCACCCATATCCATAAGGGAACATATCTGGCCCAGGATTATCAATATACTTAAACTCATAGCTCAACCCGTAGGTATTTCCAATTATTTGGCCAATCCATGAGGCATAAACCTTATCTTGGTAGGTTTGAACCGATAAAGTTTTAAAACGATCACTTTTCTTTTCAGTCAATGAACATCCAAATAAGAGGAATAAAAGAGAGGCAAAGAGAATTATTCTCATATCAATTAATTAGTAGTTGAGTAAATAGAATTTATTTTCCACAAAGATAACGGAGAGCATCACACAACCCGTATTAAGCACCTATACTACAACTCTATTTCACCACGAAATAAACAACATTACCTATCACAAATACCCAATAGTAATAAAAAAGCCTCGTCAAATAAATAACGAGGCTTTTATTCAATATCGAAAAATATAACTAATCTTTTATCAACTTCTTATAACGAATACGCTGAGGTCCCACATCGCCCAAACGACGCTTTTTATTCTCTTCATACTCAGAATAAGATCCTTCGAAGAAGTAGACATTTGAATCGCCCTCAAAAGCTAAAATATGGGTAGCAATACGATCTAAGAACCAACGGTCGTGAGTAATTACAACAGCACATCCCGCAAAATCCTCTAAGCCCTCTTCTAAGGCTCTAAGCGTATTTACGTCAATGTCGTTAGTTGGCTCATCGAGAAGCAGCACGTTAGCCTCTTCGCGTAAAGTCATAGCCAAATGCAAACGGTTACGTTCACCACCCGAAAGCATACTTACCTTCTTCTCCTGATCCGCACCCGCAAAGTTAAATCGCGAGATATAAGCACGCGCATTGAGTTCGCGACCACCCATTTTAATGAAATCGGTTCCTCCAGAAATGGTTTGATAAACCGTTTTTTCTGGATCGATACCTGAGTGAGACTGATCAACATAGGCCACTTTAACAGTTTCACCAACCGAGAATGAACCTCCATCAACCTGCTCTTGCCCCATAATCATACGGAAGAGCGTTGTTTTACCAGCACCGTTAGGCCCAATGATTCCCACAATACCACTTCGCGGAAGTGTAAACTCAAGGTTATCAAACAATACCTTATCGCCGTAAGCTTTAGATACTCCGTGAGATTCAATCACCTTCTCTCCCAAACGAGGACCATTAGGAATAAAAATCTCTAACTTTTCCTCTTTATCTTTTAACTCCTCTGACATCAAATTATCATAAGCCGAAAGACGAGCTTTTGACTTAGCGTGACGAGCTTTTGGAGCCATACGCACCCACTCAAGCTCTCGCTCAAGCGTTTTACGACGTTTTGAAGCGGTTTTCTCTTCACTAGCCATGCGTTTCGACTTCTGATCAAGCCACTCGGTATAGTTACCCTTCCATGGAATACCCTCGCCACGGTCAAGTTCAAGAATCCAACCAGCCACATTATCAAGGAAGTAACGGTCGTGGGTAATTGCAATAACAGTACCCTTATATTGTTGTAAAAAGATCTCTAACCACTGAATAGACTCGGCATCTAAATGGTTAGTAGGCTCATCTAATAACAAGATATCAGGCTCCTTTAATAACAAGCGACAAAGAGCAACTCGACGACGCTCCCCTCCAGAAAGATGTTTAACCAACTGATCTTCAGGTGGACAACGAAGTGCATCCATAGCACGTTCGAGCTTTGTATCCAAATTCCAGGCATCAAACTGATCGATCTTGTCAGATAATTTTGCTTGCTGCGTAATGAGCGCATCCATTTTGTCAGGATCTTCCAAAACCTCAGGATCACCAAACTTAAGGTTCACCTCTTCGTAAGCTTTTAGTACATCCACAATCTCCTGAACGCCCTCTTCAACAACCTGCTTAACAGTCTTGTTTTCATCAAGTTTAGGCTCTTGCTCCAAGTAACCAACCGAGTAACCTGGCGAAAAAACCACTTCACCTTGAAAGTTCTTATCTTCGCCAGCAATAATGCGCATAAGCGATGATTTACCAGATCCGTTAAGACCAATAATACCAATCTTTGCCCCATAAAAGAATGAGAGGTAGATATTATTTAAAACTTTTTTTTGTGGAGGATGGATTTTACTCACCCCCACCATCGAGAAAATAACTTTCTTATCGTCTGCCATATATAATTTAATTTCAATTATTTAACAACAAAAATGGTTACTCAAAACCGATGAGTAACCATTTTTTGAGAAGCACAAAGTTAATAATTATTTTGAGCCCATGCGCTTAATATCCTTCTCCGAAATAGCATCTGGCTCAGAAGTTGTAACCATATGATAATCAAAGTAGTAAAATTGCGAATCAGCTGCACCCACTAAAATCTTATAGCAACGTGCCTTAAATTTAGTTCCCTCAGGCCCTACTTTATGTAAAAAAACAACATCTGGATCGCGTCGAGAAATAGCAGCTTCAATATCCTCCTTTGTTACAATTTCAACCTCATAAGGATATAGTTTCTTTAACTTAACCTCATTTCTTAATGATGGCACTAAATCGCTCTCTACGAGCAACAACTTTTTACCTTTCAAATCTTTAATATTCTTATTATAATATTTAAAAGGCATTTTGGAGATCAAATCGGGGTTAGCATGCATTAACTTAGCGTGCTCTTGAGCAAATCGAACAAAAGCCTCTAATTTATATATATAACTCTCTTCATCAACCCTCACATAAGAGAGCGGAACAGAGCAAATATCGGGCATATCAGTCTCTTTATAAACATCCTTACCCATTAACAAACTCAAAAAGCTATAACGTGCTTTCGTGTCATCTTTATCAAAAGTAACGGTTGTTACTAACAAAAAAGAGTAACCCGGATCTCGTCGTTTTGCCTCATATTCACTCGATGGAATAAAATCAAACTTTGTAAGTTTCCATGTTGACTCCATTACCTCTTTAATCTTAAAATTAAAGTCGCTCATGGGGTTATTATCCATCACAACCAACGTTTTTGTATTAAAGAAATTGGTATAGTCTTGTGCGGTCGGAACACCATCTTGAGCCGAAGCAAACGATGAGTAGGCAAAAATTGCCAGAACAATAGCCCATTTGATAGCCTTAATGACTAAAATATAAGGCAATAACTTTTTAAAACGATCTTTTAACATAACTCTAATATTTTATTTATTTACACCATTTTTTGTAATACCAATATATGCAATAATTAGAAAAAAGCTATTTGTTTTATCAAAAATTCGCTTGCACTCGGATTTATTGAAAATAATCACTAATTTGCTCTGTTTTTAAACAGATTTGAAAAATATTAATTTTGAACGATGAATCAGTTAAAAAAGTTACTCCAACTATTTATTTGGGAGCAAGAAGAGAAGATCGACATTGAGGTGCAAAACAATATGCTCTTCTCTAACCTCATTAATTTCATTCTACTTATCATCGTTTTTTCAGAAGGTATTGTTGCCATTCTCGACGACAAACTCCTCTTCGCATTTCCAATGTTGCTGTTTAGCTGTTTTTTTGCTGTCAATGTACTTTTCCTAGGACGTAAGCCACAATCATTGCGCCAAAACTACATTGTTCTATCAGCTATATTAACAACATTCTCATTTTTTGTCATTTTTGATGGCCCGATAGAGCATAATGTTATTTGGGTTATCACGTTTCCGCTCATCGCATCCATGTTAATACGCTTAAATAGAGGATCTTGGCTTTCATTAGGCTTTCTTGCATTTATAATAATTGATTTTCAAGTTCTTTATAAATTTATTCCAGAGGCAAAGCCCTACTCTACGAGTGAGCAGATGCTAGTTTTGGGTCTCTATCTCTTTGTTTTTATGCTTTCATTTACAATAAACCATGCATTTAATGAATTTAATGTAAACAACGAACGCATAATGATTAATACTCAAAATGTTACACAATCGCAAGAGCAACTCATTGCAAGTTTATCGCGCCAAATACGCACACCACTTAACAATATCACTGGATTAACCAATCTACTTCAAGAGACCACCTTAACTCCTGAGCAGACTAACTATCTGAACACCATTCGAAATAGTGCCGATGATTTGGTGGCCGTGGTGAACAGCATGGTTGACACCTCCAAATTAAATCAAGAAAAAGATATCTATGAAGAGACTAGCTTTAATGTCTCAACCATCATAAAAGACACCTTCACCATCTATTCCGAAGGGGCTGGAAAAACGCATTTCACCTATTCTGATTCGCCAGATGTTCCTAATTATGTAGTAGGGAATGTGCGCAAATTCAAACAGATATTCTTAAATATTCTCAACCGAATATCTAAGCACAAATCGGAAGATAACAGAATTGAGATTGATGTTAAACGCGTACTCAATTCGACCTCGGGTAAGATTGAACTCGAATTTCGTCTGACTCTCAAAACAGATCACCCAATAGTTGAAAAAAACTTAAACAATGACTCTGACTCCATTTATGGTCAAGACTTTGCAAAGATAAACTCCAACAAACTCATCAACTATTTGGAGCTTAATAGCACGCAAAATCTAATTGAACACGACGGAAATACCATTCACGCTCAGGTAGCTGGTGATTTTCTCAACATCGTATTTACGCTCTCTTTTGATGAGAGTGCTAAACCACAAGTGGCACCAACAAAGCCACAAAACACCACCGAGAAAAAAGCTCCAGTTAAAGAAAAAATTGAGGCAAAAGATGCAACTCTTCTACTTGTGGAAGATAATGCAAGCAACCAACAAATTATTATGCTCTACCTCAAGAATCAAGTTAAAAAGATAGAGGTCGCCAACCACGGCAAAGAGGCATTAGATAAATTTGGACAGATGAAGTTTGACATCATTTTAATGGATGTTCAAATGCCTGTAATGGATGGGTTAAAGGCAACTCAGAAAATAAGAGAATACGAACAAGGCACCGACACACGAACACCAATCATTGCGGTAACAGCCAACGCTTTCCCTGAGGATAAAGAGAAGTGTATGAGCGCCGGAATGGATGACTATATCAGTAAACCATTTCAACCACAAGATTTAATAGACAAAATCAAAAAATGGGTCGAATAAAAGAGCTCTCGCACTAAGTCAAAATTGATTTTGATTTGGTGCTATCAGAATAATGAACCATTTTTGCGTAAATAATCCACATTTATGATCCAATCAATGACTGGTTATGGAAAATCCGTTTGTGAATTTCCAACAAAAAAAATAACCATTGAAATTAAATCACTTAACAGCAAACAATTAGATTTAAGTGTAAGAGTTCCAAGCAGCTACCGCGAAAAAGAGATTGAGCTGAGAAACGAAATCTCAAAACACCTATTTAGAGGAAAAATTGAGTGTGGCATCTACATCGAAAACCTTGGAAACGACAAAACCGTTCTGGTTAATCAAGCTGTAGCATCAAACTACTACCACCAACTCACCGACTTATGTGGTAAATTGCAAATCGAAGATCGAAGTCACATACTCAAGATAATTATGGGAATGCCCGATGTTATCTCCAAAAGCGAGACCATAGAAATCGATGAAAACGAGTGGAAAGAGATTGTAAAACAATTCAATGTTGCCCTCCAAAACATCAATGACTTTAGAAACAGCGAAGGTGCCGTTCTCGAACAAGAGATTAGAATGCGAATTGCCTTAATTTCTGAACTCCTTGAGCAAGTTACCCCTTTCGAACTAGCTAGAATTGAGAAAATCAAAAGTAAAATATCGGAATCATTAAAAGAGTTTGCCGAGAAACAACTTATCGATCAAAATCGCTTTGAACAAGAGCTTATATACTATCTTGAAAAAATTGATGTTACCGAAGAGAAGGTTCGCCTAAAAAGTCACATTGAGTACTTCCTCGAAACTATTGTAAATGAGCCACAACCAGGTAAAAAACTTGGCTTCATCGCTCAAGAGATGGGACGTGAAATCAACACCTTAGGTTCTAAAGCAAACGACAGCGACATGCAACACATTGTTATTCGCATGAAAGATGAGTTAGAGAAGATAAAAGAGCAAATTTTAAATATTCTTTAATACTCCAATGATAAAAAAAGGCAAATTAATCATACTCTCTGCGCCATCGGGCTCAGGAAAATCAACAATTGTTAAGCATCTGCTTGAGGAAGATTTGAATCTCGAATTCTCCATCTCAGCAACAAGTCGAGCGCCTCGTGGCGAAGAGAAGCATGGCGTGGAATACTACTTTTTCACTCCTGAAGAGTTCAAAAAACGAATTGAAAATCAAGAATTTGTTGAATGGGAAGAGGTGTATGCAGGCACCTACTACGGAACCCTTAAAAGTGAGGTAGAGCGAATAACCAATAATGGCAAAAATGTTATTTTCGACGTAGATGTGGTTGGTGGCGTGAACATAAAAAAGATGTACAAAAAAGAGGCGCTCTCAATCTTTATCATGCCTCCTTCGGTTGAAGAGTTACGCAACAGACTCAATGCTCGCGGCACCGACTCGCCCGAAGCCATAGAAAAGCGTCTAGCCAAAGCTGAAACCGAATTAACCTACGCCTCGCAATTTGACGAAGTGGTAGTGAACGACCTCTTGGAAGTAGCGCAAATTGAAGCTACCGAAATTATTGCAGGATTTTTAGAGTAATATAGAATTTAGTACATAAAAAAAGAGAGGTCGTAATGCCTCTCTTTTTTTTGCATTATTTCTGTGAACCAACCCAAGTTGCTCGATGCCAAAGAGTTTCAAGAGGGCCTTGTTTGTGATTTTTCATCCACCACCAACTAAAAAGACCTTGCAAAACAGCAAGTGCAATTCCTATGAATAAGCAGTAGGTAGAACTTGTGTATTTATAAAGTGCCAATCCAAAACCATAGTAAATAAAAGAGCCTATAATAGATTGAATAATATAATTAGACTAGCTCTTACGTCCAAATGGCGCTAAAATATTTAACGTTGATTTAAAGATAGTTGTATGAAAGAGTAGGTAAAACCCCGACACCAAGACCAACATAAAAGCCAAGTTTGACCACGAAGATATAATGGTTATCAATGGATTACGCAACGAAGCGTATGGGATTCATCCATTCTCGATGCCAGAGCGCAGGTAAAATAATGGAATAAAAAGTAGTACTGAGCCAACCAAAATTTTCGACCAAAACTCTCTATTTTCAGACGTAGATGCAAAAAGCGATCTGCGACCTGCTAATAATCCAAACATAAAAAGCGATGCCGTTTGAAACACTCTCCCACTCTCCCATGTCCAATGCATCACAGCCGTACGCCCATTCGTTAAATTACCTACAAGAGTATCCACAACCGAATTGCCCGTAATATACTCACCCATCTTCCCAAAATAACTCCACGAAACGGGATCGGCCATATTAATTTGGAGATTTTGCAATCCATTAACTACATTATACCACTCATAAGGTTGAAACATTAAAACAGAGGCAATAATCAAAATAGCTCTACTACTCAAATGCACAACGGGTATCAACGCAAAACCAATCAATGCATAAGTTGTAAGAATATCACCCTGATAAAATGCAGAATTCACAATTCCAAACCCCAACAAAAGAATCAAACGCCATGCAAAACGGGCTCTAAAATCCTTTCCCTGCCTCTGTTGATTATCCGACTGAATATAAAATGTCAATCCAAATAATAAGGCAAAAATAGCATACGATTTCCCCGAAAAGAGAAAAAAGAGAGTATCCCAAATCACTTTATCCAAAGCGGGCATCCAGGTTGGCAAATTCTCTGGCGTAAAATAGAAATCAAAATGCTCTAAATTGTGAAGTAACATAATTGAAACGATGGCAAATCCGCGCAGTGCATCTACCACATGGAGGCGTGAGGAGGGTGAACTCATAAGGTAATTTTTAAGTGAACTAAGCAGTTAACACGTTTAAAGACAGTTAAAAGTAGAAAAGCCCTCTCTAATATCGCAGAAAATCGCTTTTGTTTTAAAAATAAATTAAAATCACCAGCAAAGTTCACTTTTAACACTTTAAAAATTGCCTAATTAAAAATTATCCATATATTCGTTTCGTATTTTTACGAAACACGAAATAGAATGATTGCAGAAATAAAATATTACACCGATAATCAAGAAAAAATTGCCCGCTACGGAAAGGCTCTCTCCCATCCGGTTCGCGTTTTCATACTCGATTACTTAGCCAATAACCTTGAGAAATGTTGCTATAGTGGCGACATGGCCGAGGAGCTTCCAATTGCACGCTCAACCCTAAGCGAACATCTAAAAGAACTTAAAAAAGCTGGTTTAATTCAAGGTGAGATTAATCCACCCTACATTAAATACTGTATTAATCGCGAAAACTGGGAGGAAGCCAAATTAATGTTCTCAGCATTTTTTAAACGCTAAAAAATTTATCCAGTCATTTCGAAAAATAACGAAACACTAAACAAATAAAATATGGAAATTCAAATTTTAGGAACAGGATGTGCCAAATGCAAAACCTTAGAAAAACTAACCCGAGATGCTGTTGCCGAAGTTGGTGCAGATGCCAATATCTCTAAAGTAGAGGATATTGTAGAAATCATGAAATTCAACGTTATGGCTACTCCTGCATTAGTTGTAAATGGTAAGGTTGAAATTAAGGGGCGTGTGCCATCTAATGATGAGATAAAAGAGGTTTTAAAGAAATATTAGAGTACAAGGAAATCTATAGAAATAGTGTAGAAATAACAATTATATAATGCATTAATTATGAGAAAGATATTATTAATGAGTGTGACATTACTTATGATGCTGGGCTCAATCTCTTGCAATGCGCAAGAGAGTAAAAAGGCGGTAGAATCAACTGTTTCTAACACTAAAGTTGAGATCTACTATTTCCATTTTACACGTCGATGCAATACCTGCCAATCGGTTGAAGAGAATGCAAAATTAGCCGTTGAGCAACTATATGCAGACAAGGTTAAAACCGGCGAATACACCTTTAAAGGGTTAAATCTCGATGATGAAAGTACTAAAGCAATAGCCGAAAAACTAGGCGTAGGTGGACAATCACTTCTTGTTGTCTGTGGCAATAATAAAGTCGATATTACCGATAAAGGGTTTATGAATGCTCACAACCTTGATAAAATGGAAATTACAATAAAAACGGCTGTAGAAAAAGCATTAACGCTCTAAATATGGAACTCCTACAGAGTATTCTCGAAAACTCACAATACTCATTTGTAACGGCATTGGTGCTAGGGTTGATGACAGCCATCAGCCCCTGCCCACTTGCAACGAATATTTCGGCAATTGGGTTTATCAGTCGGAATATCGAAGACCGCAACCAAGTTTTTATAAGTGGCTTAATCTACACCCTCGGACGTGCCATTAGTTACACCGCTCTGGCTGTGATACTATTTTTTGGAGCCAACAAAATGAATATCTCCATGATCTTTCAAGGATGGGGTGAGAAACTGTTGGGGCCCTTGTTGATTATTATTGGATTATTTATGCTTGACTTGCTAACGATTAATTTCCCGGCACTATCAAACCTAACCGAACGAATTAGCGAGAAAGGCAAAGGGAGCTACTGGAGCACTCTATTACTAGGAATGGTGTTTGCATTAGCATTCTGCCCCTATAGTGGAGTTCTCTATTTTGCCATGTTAATACCTATAACAGTTGCCAGTGCAAGCGGATTGTATTTGCCAGTTGTATTTGCCATTGCTACAGGTTTACCAGTTATTCTATTTGCTTGGCTGCTAGCATTTGCCGTAGGTAATGTGGGTGCGCTTTACAACCACATTAAAACATTTGAAAAATGGTTCCGACGCGTAGTGGCAATACTATTTATTGCCGTTGGAGTCTATTATATTATGATGTTTTTTGTGTAAAAAATTTACCAAACCATTTCGGTCTTTTTCGAAATAAATATATCGTTATGAAACTAAACAAAAAAATTGTAAACGCCTTGGCTCTATTGCCAGTACTGCTTTTGATCTACTTTAATCTGCAACAAATATCCAACTGGCTGATTTACACGCTCTTTTCAATGCCAAAAGATACACATCTAACCAATGCTGTATGGTTTTTCGTTTTTGAAGTACCTAAAATCATTTTACTGCTGACAATCATCATCTTCTTTGTTGGTATTATACGAACCTATTTTACCCCCGAAAAAACGCGGAAAGCTCTAGAGGGGAAAAAACTAATCACTGGCAATATCATGGCTGCATTGTTAGGTATTGTTACACCCTTTTGCTCATGTTCGGCCATTCCACTCTTTTTAGGATTTGTTGAGGCGGGTGTTCCTTTGGGTGTAACCTTTTCATTTCTAATTGCGGCACCTATGATTAACGAAGTGGCTGTAGTTCTGCTGTTTGGTCTGTTTGGTTGGAAAGTGGCTCTTATTTATGTAGGCACAGGATTAGTTATTGCCATTGTATCGGGTTGGATAATTGGAAAACTGAAACTAGAGAAGTACGTTGAAGATTGGGTATATAAACTAAAAGCAGATGATAGCGAAGAGGTTGAAGAGGTGCTAAACTTTGAAAAGCGTATTAATCTGGGTTTCGATGCCGTTAAAGATATCGTTGGCAAGGTATGGATTTACATCGTAATAGGCGTAGGTGTAGGCGCAGCGGTTCATGGTTATGTTCCAGAGAGTTATATGGCCGAATTAATGGGAAGTTCAACATGGTACTCAGTTCCACTATCTATACTAATTGGTGTACCGCTCTATTCAAATGCTGCGGGTATTATTCCAATTGTGAGCGTATTAATTGAAAAGGGTGTACCTCTAGGCACGGCATTGGCCTTTATGATGTCGGTCATTGGACTATCGTTGCCCGAGCTGATTATTCTTAAAAAAGTGCTAAAAATGCCGTTGATATTAACGTTTGTTGGTGTTGTATCGGTGGGTATTATGATAGTTGGATTTATATTTAATTGGATTTTTTAACCTTAAATCTTAACGTATGGAAACGAACGAAGCACAAAAAGGATGTCTTTGCAGTAATGCCGAATATGTTGTAATTGCCTGCTCGGGTGCTTGCGATTTAGGCGAAGGAACCGACCTTGTTGCTCGTAAATTAAGAGATAATAAAATTCGCAAAATGAACTGCCTTGCTGCCGTGGGAGCCGGCATTAAGCCAACTATCGACATGTTTAAAGAAGCTAATTTGCTCCTTTTGGATGGTTGCCCCATTGATTGTGGCAAGAAGATACTGGACAATGCTGGTATTACAAATTATAAATATTTACGAGTGACTGACCTTGGTTATATTAAAGGCAAAACACCAGTAAACCAAGAAGTTATTAATACTGTTTACGAGAAAGTTGTTGTTGATTTTTAGTATGTAATCAACCAAATAGAAAAGTTAACATTAAATTAATATACAATCCATCTCCTATTTAATTTTATGTCGTATTTTTACGACATAAAATTAAATTAAAAACTACAAAGATGAAAGTATTAATTTTATGTACAGGAAATAGTTGTCGTAGCCAAATGGCTCATGGTTTTTTACAATCGTTCGATCCAAACATCACCGTTTGCTCAGCTGGAACAGAGGCTTCTGGCAAACTAAACCAAAAAGCCGTAGCAGCCATGAAAGAAATTGGAATAGATATAAGTGGCCATACTTCAGACTCGGTTACCAAATATTTAGATGAAGAGTGGGATTACGTAATAACCGTTTGCGGCGGAGCTAACAAATCTTGTCCTGCCTTCATTGGCAAGGTAAAGACTCGCCTTCATATCGGGTTCGACGACCCGAGTCACGCCGTTGGAACCGATGAATTTATTTGGAGCGAATTTATTAGAGTACGTGATGAAATTAAGGCTGGATTTTACAAATTCTATATAGAGAACATCAAAAATAACTAATATGCCTTCTCAAAAACGTTTAAAATTCCTCGACCGCTACTTAACACTTTGGATATTCCTAGCCATGTTTGTGGGAGTATTTGCAGGATGGCTAAGTCCAACTGTGGCCGAATTTTGGAATAGCATGTCATCGGGCACCACCAATATTCCAATAGCTATTGGATTAATTGTGATGATGTATCCACCACTTGCAAAAGTGAAATACGAAGAGTTGGGAGAAGTGTTTCAAAACACAAAGATCTTAACGCTATCGTTGGTTCAAAACTGGATTATTGGACCTGTTTTGATGTTTGGATTGGCTGTTTTGCTGTTTAAATTCTTTCCAGGCGAAAACAACTCCAATCTACCTTACGTTTACGGGATCATCATGATTGGTCTGGCACGTTGCATTGCCATGGTTATCGTTTGGAACGATTTAGCTAAAGGTGATACGCAATATGCCGCAGGATTAGTAGCTTTTAACAGTGTTTTTCAAGTACTTTTCTTTTCGATTTACGCCTATTTTTTTATCGCCATTGCTCCCGCTTGGTTTGATATTCCAACAAGTGAAGCCGTATCAAAAATTACTATTGGGCAGATAGCCGAGAGTGTATTTATCTATTTAGGTATCCCTTTTATTGCGGGCTTTTTAACGCGTTTTATACTCGTCCGAGTTAAAAGTAAGGATTGGTATCACACCAAGTTTGTGCCCAAGATTAGTCCACTAACACTCATTGCGTTACTATTTACCATCGTGGTAATGTTCTCATTGAAGGGCGAATACATCGTTAAAATACCATTAGATGTGGTTTTAATTGCTGTGCCATTGCTCATCTATTTTGTGGTTATGTTTGTAGGATCCTTCTTTATGAGTAAGAGAGCCAATGCAACCTACGAACAGGCAACTACCCTATCATTTACCGCAGCAAGTAATAATTTTGAACTTGCCATTGCCGTAGCTATTGCGGTTTTTGGTATCAACTCGGGCGAAGCGTTTGCAGCCGTTATTGGGCCTTTAGTTGAGGTGCCTGTAATGATTGCGTTGGTAAGTTTAGCGTTCTATTTTAAGAAGAGATATTATACAAAATAGAGGGTTATAACTTTACGGCTGTAACTTTTACTTTTTTTAAAAAAAGGCCCCAAGAAATTTATCCTTGGGGCTTTTTTATCTAGTTAAAAGTATATCCTAAAGTTATTAAATACCATCGTCCTGCTTGTGGATAAGGCATCTTTGTAGTACCGCCCTGACTATTTTGAGTATTAAATACATTATAAACACGTGCATCAAAAGAGAGGCCCTTAATTTTATCGACTCTAAATCCAGTATTGAATAAGCTTGTAGAAGATACCATATTATCGGGCACTCCTAGGGTTAGTTGATTGCCACCAAGATAAGTTCCTGGGGCAATTGGCGAAGCTTGTTCTCCAATATATCGATATGTAATATTAAATGAAAAGTTCTTATAATAATTATAAAATGGGTTTATATCGAAAATAAGATTTGCAGTAAGACTAGATATATTGTTTATCTTTTTGTCTGTAACACCATAGTTCTCAGCTTCTATAGCTTGTTGATACGTTAAAACAGCTTTGGTTTTAAAGAATCTATGCGCATAAGAAATCTCATCTTCTACTCCCCACGACTCTAAACTTCCGGCATTTGAGTATTTTACAGTAGCATTAGGATCGGGGTTTCTATATATCAAATCTCTAACATTATTGTAATAAACGTTAGTTGTGTTACTCAATGTTTTATTTAAAAAGAAAAAAGTTGGTGTAAATTGAATAGACGACAACAATTCTGGTTTCAATTCGGAAGAGCCCTTATATGAAGCTAATGAGTTATATCGATACCAATATGGAGCATCTACAAAAGCATTGGAATATGATAATTTAAAATCAATATTATCATTCATTAAATAAACTAAAGAGAGGCGCGGACTAAAATTAGTCACATTCACTCCTTGATGGCGATCTTTATCATCGTATCTACCTCCTACATTAACAATCCAATAATCGTTTATATAGTGTTTAATTTGGGCAAAAACTGAGTAGATTGTCTCCTTTCCTTCATCAAGAACAGGAACTGCTGAATTATCATTTATCGTTGTAAATTCACCATTTGTTCCTGCAGGATAAATACTACCAACAACCTCCATTCTATCAATATTACTACCTAATAGGATTGATCCTCTTCCCCAAGTGTCAGTTTCATACTTTTTGGTTAGTTGCGCTGTTATACCTTCGCTAACTTCATACCACATTGGTGAACCAAAAGATTGTACCACCGGTTTAGACGTATCAGTATTAGGATTCGCAACTAAAGCTACCTGTATGGTATTTAAATCTACGTACCCATTTACCGATAAACTAAAATCTGAACCTAAATCGGTATCATATTTAGCATCTAAACCCGATGATAAATTCGCTAACCCTGGACCCGTTCCAAGAAACTTTCTATAGTCGTTATAGTTGTAAACTTCTCCTGTTGCACCTCCTGCGGTAAAAGGCTCAATATATTTTGTATAACTCGAATATCCTAAGAAATTAAATTTATTTGATTTATAGTTAAAGCCTGCATCGTAAGATGGCAAATCTTTAACTCCATCAACAATTGCATAACCAGCATTTGGATTCGCCGAATAATCCTCTTCCTTTGAAATAGCTATACTCTCACCATCGGCTTTATAATATTTAAGCCAAACTAAAAAATCCTTCTTTTCACTTATTGAATCACCATATAAAATAGAGACTTTACGCTGACCATAATTTCCTGCCCCTACTTCTACCGTTAATCCGTTTTGCTCAGAACCAGTTTTCGTAATAACATTAATTACAGCGGTTAAGGCCACATTACCATACAATGAAGAGGCTGGTCCTCTAAGAATCTCTATTTGCATTACCTTTTCTAACGACATTGCGTAGTCGGGATTTGCCTCCGAGTAGGATCGAGAATTCATGCGGTGTCCATTTAGCATAACAAGTATTTTTTGCTGTGAAGAGGCATAAACACCTCGCATTGCAATATTCATCTCATTATGATCTTGTACAACACTCATCCCTGGAACATAAATTGCCAATAAATCTCTTAAATTTTTAGCTCCACTATTTACAATCATCTTGCTTGTAATAATTGTAACCGGAACAGGCGCCTCTCGCATTGTCTCCTCCTCTTGCGAAGCTGTAGTGATTTTAATATTTAATAAATCTTCAAGCGTCATATCCAACAAATTCTTTTTGTCGGAAGTTAAAAAATAACCATCATCTTGCGCTAAAAGGGGTTGTACAAAGATAATGCATCAAAAAAAAAGCATCAAAAAAATTGTAGTTGTTCTCATAAGTAGGTTCTTAAAGTTCTATAAATATATCCGTTTACTTGTTGCGTATTTAATCAAATATAGTTCTTACATATGAAAGTTCCTATATGTGTTATACAATTATTGGTCAACCATACATAAAATACAATAATAAATGTATATCAACAGATAATAGAAAGTTATTCTAGCCAATATAATTGGTAGAAATTCGCTTAAAAAAAACTACAGTTTAAATTAGTTTTTGCAAAGATATTTCAATCTTTGCGCTGCCTATCTATCTGAATATTGAGCTTGTCAATGATAGATTTAAAAAGCCCTGCACAGTAACAAACTTCCAGATTATCAGAATAAACATAGTTGTAAATATCCATTATTCGCACCTGCTGCTCCTTAGGTATAATATGTCCAACCGAGTGCAAAAACAGAACATCCTCATCGCTTATATATTTGCCTGCTTTAACAAAAGCAAATTTACGATTGAATTTTACTCGCCTCTCTTCACACTTATCACACGTATCTAATCCAAACAACGACGTAAATAGTTTAATCACATCCCCAAAACCCGATAACGAGGTTGACGTTGTATTGTTATCAATAACGATAGTTTCGTTATCATCGGCCATTTCACTCATCATCAAAATATTTACAAATAAAAATAAGCAAAAAGCCGCTCAAAACAATTGTCATGAGCGGCTTTCAAAATTCGTAAAACGACTAGAAATTGGTATCGTTTATCTCAAAATAACTTTGTGGGTGCAAACAAGCAGGACAGTTTTGAGGTGCTTTAGTACCCTCGTGCAGATATCCGCAGTTACGGCATTTCCATACAATTTTCTCATCGCGAGAAAACACATGGCCATTCTCTAAATTATCATAAAGCTTACGATAACGCTCTTCGTGGGCCTTTTCTACTTTAGCAATGAGCTTAAATGCCGTAGCAATCTCTTTAAAACCCTCCTCTTCAGCAATTTTCGCAAACTCAGGATATAAGTCTGTCCACTCCTCATTTTCACCATCAGCAGCCGCTTTCAAGTTCTCAAGTGTAGTTCCAATAACGCCTGCAGGATATGATGCTGTTATTTCAACCATACCACCCTCTAAAAACTTAAAGAAACGCTTTGCATGCTCTTTTTCATTTAGTGCAGTTTCCATAAACAGAGCTGAAATTTGCTCTAATCCCTCTTTTTTAGCTACACTTGCATAAAACTCATAGCGATTTTTTGCCTGCGACTCACCGGCAAACGCTTTAAGCAAGTTCTGTTCAGTACGTGTTCCTTTTAAAGATGCCATAATTAAATATTTAATGTTTAAATTGTTTCTATACAGATTGCGCTCCAATCACTTCCAAGCGGAAGCGATTGCTGGCACTTTAGATTTAAAGATGCTACACTCGGCTCAAGATCCAAAAAGATACTTTTTTGTAAACTATTAGCTGTTGCAACCCATACCCTGCCACTTTTGGAGAGCAAAGAAGAGACAATTGTCAGTGCCTCTTCAGCTTCTTGCTTGCTATCGACAAACAGAATTCCTAAACCCAAATCGACCCCACCTATTGTATATCTATACCCATCGTCAAGTAGTGTATTCAAAAACTGATCGGGGGCATTTACAATTAATAATTTTCTACCTTGAACTAAACCCATTTTACAACTACAAATACAACCTACAAATAACCTTTCTAGATCTCATAAAATTAGGTTTTTTTTCAAATAAATCGACTCTTCATCCAAAAAAATATACAAAAAAGTGTATCTTCAACTTAAAGGTCAAAGAGGCATTCTGATGAGTCAAGATTTATCCAAAATCAATCTAAATGAGGTTTTTAAACGCAAGAAGAATGATCAAGAGATCTTTTCTGAGCTAATGGCCTTTAAAGTAAATGAAGTATTGCTTGTGGCAACTCACTATGATGCGTATGCTATTGTGCGTGAAGGTCGATTCTTTGACAAAATTTTTGGCGAATATCTGCAACTTAATTTACTTACGGCACCAAGAGTTACAAGTGTCTCCACAAAAGAGGAGGCGGTCTCAGCCAATAAATCTACCCATTTTAGCATGGCCATTTTGATGGTTGGTCTCGACAAAAAGCAACCTCTCGAACTGGCCAATGAGCTCAAGAGAGATAAGCCTGAACTGCCCATTTTGATGATGGTTAATAATAGCGCCGACTTAAAATTCTTTGACGATGCCACTTCAAACATCAACCTCATTGAACGGATATTTGTATGGAATGGCGATTCCAGAGTCTTTTTGGCCATGATTAAATACGTTGAAGATAAGATGAATGTGGAGAACGATGTGGCAGTAGGAGATGTCCGAATCATTTTATTGGTTGAAGATTCGCACAAGTATTACACTCACTACTTGCCCCTGCTCTACTCTATTGTAATGAATCAAACACAAGCCATTTTAGAAGAGGAGAGCACCGAGAGACTACATAAGATACTTAAAATGAGGGTTCGACCAAAGATCTTATTAGCAAGCGATTACAATGAAGCTCAAGCCATAATTGATAAATATTATGATAATATAATTTGTGTTATCTCAGATGTGGAGTTTAAACGAAATGGCATTTTTAATGAAAATGCGGGTGTTGAGCTCATAAACTACGTTAAAAGTAGAATCTCCATCCCTACACTACTTCAATCTGGGAAAGTTGAAAATCGTGAAAAAGCAAAAGCATTAGGTTCAGACTTTATCTACAAACATTCCGAAACACTAATTCAAGAGATTAAAGACTTTATTTACAACAAATTAGGGTTTGGCGATTTTGTATTTAAGAATAGTCGTGAAATGGTCATTGCCACTGCGCATAATCTTCATGAATTTAAAGAATGTATTGCCAACGTCCCTTTAGAGTCACTACTATTTCATGCAGGGCGAAATGGTATTTCCACTTGGCTTATGGCTCGAGGCGAGATAGTGACAGCCAAGCGATTACGTCAGTTTCGAGTAGAAGATTTTGATAGCTCAGCCAAATTAAAAAGCACAATACTTCAGGTTTTTGAAGATGTACGACTCGACCGCCTTAAAGGTGGCGTGGTTCTATTTGACGAGACCTCTGTAACCAACAACCGATATATTAGTCGCATAGGCGAAGGATCGTTTGGCGGCAAAGGAAGAGGAATGGCATTTATAAGCCACTTTATCGAAAATATAGACTTTGAGAAACTTATTCCCGAGCTACAAATTCGTATCCCACCAACCTCAGTTATTGGAGCTACTGAATACACAAAATTTATTGAGTATAACAACATCTCTCATCAAGTTTACAGCAATATCCCTTACGAACAGGTAAAAGAGCTCTTTCTAAATGGAAGTTTTCCATTTGAGATCGAGCAACAGCTTCGCGTGTATGTCACCAATATGCGAGGCCCCATTGCAGTTCGCTCATCTGGGCTATTCGAAGACTCTCTTCTACAGCCCTTTGCAGGCGTTTATGCTACTTATATTATTCCTAATAATAACCCAAGTTTAGAATTCAATCTTCGTCAACTCACCGATGCAATAAAACTGGTTTACTCCTCCATATTCACAACAACAGCAAAATCATACTTTGAAGCGGTTGATTACCGTGTGGAAGATGAAAAGATGGCGGTAATTTTGCAACAGTTAGTGGGTCAAAAAAGTCGCGACTACTTCTACCCGCATATTAGTGGTGTTGCGCAGTCCAATAACTACTATCCATTCTCCTACATGCAGCCCGAAGATGGCTTTGCTGTATTGGCAGTAGGCTTAGGGAAATATGTAGTTGGAGGCGAAAAAGCTTGGCGTTTTTGCCCCAAATACCCAACTCTAGAACTCAACTCCATTGCCGATCAAATAAGAGATTCGCAGAGCTACTTCTATGCGCTCGATCTTTCACAAGATGTTCAAAATATAATAGAAGCTGGCGAAGATGCAGGAATATGCAAACTCGACATTAAAGAGGCCGAAGAGGATGGAAACCTCACACATTGTGCCGAAGTCTATGATAGAGAGTACGAACGAATGGGCTCTGACTTTACGTTAAGAGGTTCAAGGGTGGTAAATTTTGCCAATATTCTTAAGTATGAATCGATTCCACTTGCCCAAACGCTCAATTTACTTCTGCGCTTTTTTAATGAAGCATTAGGCTCGCCAGTGGAGATTGAGTTTGCCGTTGATCTGGAATCAGAGCCAAACCCAACATTATATCTTCTTCAAATTAAACCACTTATACGACTAGAATCGCATGCCGAAATAGAGTTTGACAGTTTAGATAATTCCAAAATCATCCTTCAATCGGCAAAAGGGATGGGCAATGGTAAACTCGAGCATATTACCGATATCATCTATTTAAAAACAGAGACCTTCGATCGCACAAAAACCGAGCTAATGGCTCAGGAGATAGAATATCTCAACCGCATGATGATTGAGCAAAAGAGAGAATATCTCCTCATTGGAGTTGGTAGATGGGGCACCAGAGACCGCTTTACAGGTATTCCTGTTTACTGGTCGCAAATTTCACATGCCAAAGTAATTGTTGAGATAGGATTACCCGACTTTCCGCTTGAAGCATCATTGGGCTCACACTTTTTTCATAACGTAACATCAATGAATGTGGGCTATTTCTCCATTCCCAACAATAATCAACAAAGTTGGATAAACTTCGACTATCTAAACAAAATGCCTTCAGTTACCGAAACAACCTACTTTAGACATATTCAACTGCCAAAACCAGTCACGATATTGATGAATGGACGTCAACAAAAAGGGGTTGTTCTGTTGCCAGAAGATGACTCTTAACCCCAATTATTCATCCACCTTACGTGTAAAAACAGCCACAATAGCAGAAGTTATGGTTCCCATTATTGGAGCTCCAACAAAACTCTGTAGCAGGTAGCTCTGTAAATTAAAATAAGAGGTGGCCTCATCATGACTTATTTTGCCTGTTGAAACGCCATATTTTATGGCATTACTAAAGAATTCGGGAGTGACATAAATAGAGGTAACATATTGAACAATAGGAGCAAAAAGAGTTACAATAAGCGTAATTACCAATCCAGTGTAAAAACCCTTTTTATAACTCATCTTACCACCATAATAAGCTCGACGCTTATCTAATAAAGCTAAGAAATAGAGTAGAATAGAGGGAATTGCGATAAAATTTGTATAATATGAATGCATGTGAATAAAGCGATCATGCAATCCAACATAGCGCTCCATTATCATCCACAATAGTGTCATTAGGCTAAAGAGAATACCCCATTTAATCTCAATACGATAGTGTCTCATAAACGACCATTTAAGTAAATAACACAAATGATAATAAAACACAAGGTACAAAAAAAAGCCCCATCTTAAACAATAGGGCTTTTAAAAAGTATTATTAGTTCAAGTACTATTACGGCATCTTATACACAAAGGCATTAATATTCATTCCAGCACCTACAGATGTTAACATCACATAGTCGCCACTATTTAACTCATGGCCATCTAATTTCTTCTTAATAACTAAGTCAAAAAGCGTTGGAACAGTAGCAACCGAAGAGTTACCCAATGTTTTAATTGTCATTGGCATTACATTCATGTCCACATCAGTTTCGCCATACAAACGATATAAACGCTTTAAAATAGCCTCGTCCATCTTTGCATTGGCCTGATGGATAAGTACTTTCTTAACGTCCGACAGGTGTAATCCATTTAAATCCAAACACTCTTTTGCCACTGTAGGGACATTGGTTAGAGCGTAATTATAAACACGCTTGCCCTCCATTTTAAGATACAAACACTCCTCGTTCAATTCAGGATTATATGATTCGCCCATCTCAAGCATATCCATGTAATCCATGGCATCAGTGCGCGCAACATGCTTTAAAACGCCCACTGGCGTCTCGCTGTAACGAGCCTCAAGAATACAAGCGCCTGCACCATCAGCAAAGATCATCGCATCACGGTCATGAGGATCCATTACACGACTAAGGGTATCGGCTCCGATAACAAGTGCACTCTTGGCATCTCCACTTTTAATATAATAACTTGCCTGAACCATTGCCTGAGTCCACCCTGGACATCCAAAGGTGATATCGTATGCAACGCACTTTGGGTTTTGAATTTTCAACTTTGCCTTCACTCTAGATGAGATTGTTGGCAAAAGATCAGGATAACGTCCACCCGCTTTAATATCTCCTAGATTGTGAGCTACGATAATATAATCGAGCTTTTCAGGATCATAATTTGCTGATTTTAACGCATCAATGGCGGCAAATGTAGCGATATCTGAGGTCAGATATTTATCATCAGCTACTCTTCGCTCTACGATGTCTGTGATTTGCTGGAATTTTTCCACAATCTCAGCCCCTGGGGTTTCAATTTTAGATCCATCCTCGTTAAGAAAGTTATTTTCTTGAAAATCACTATTCTTTATCACTACTGACGGAATGTAACTCCCTGTGCCGATTGCCACAGCATACAACTGCGATTTTGATTTCATCTTACTTTGTTTTGATTAATACTCCGTTACTCCCCATTTTAGTTCTATAACGGCTCTATCTGCTATTCAAATTTATATTGTTTCAATAATAACTCCTCACCATTCCATTCAGCGTAAGTAAACAAATTAACCCAATCACCTAAATAGAACATCTTACTCTGCTCGCCAAGTTCTATGACTTTGGCATAATGACGATGTCCATAAATAAAAAAGTCAAAATGTTCGCGTTTCAAAACTTCTCTTGAATACAAGACCAACCACTCTTTATCATCGCCAAAATAGTCGTGTCCATACTTTTTATTATTGATCTTTCTACTATTACCCGACCAGCGTTGAGCGATTTCAATACCCCATCGAGGATGGACCATTGCAAAGAGTTTTTGAGCTAATTTATTGATAAACAACGATTTTAGCATATTATACTTCTTATCATAGCTCCCGAGCCCATCTCCATGCGCCAAGAAAAAACGCTTTCCGTTTAAAGTAATAGACACCGCTTCACGATAAAGCTTTACTCCAGTTTCACTAGGCAGATAATCAAAAATCCACATGTCATGATTTCCCGTAAAATAGTGAATCGTTATTCCCCTATCTGTTAGTTCACACAACTTGCCAATAAATCGAGCAAATCCACGTGGTATAACGGTTTTATATTCCCACCAAAAATCAAAAATATCGCCTAACAAATAGATTTCAGACGCACTCTCTTTGATTGAATCAAGCCAACTCACAAAAATCCGCTCATGCATCTTTGGATCTTTTATCCCTGCAGCACCTAAGTGTACATCTGATGCAAAATAGATCTTCTTCTCATTTTCAGTACCACTCATTAGCAATCTTCAAATTCGATAAAAAGCCTACAAAGATACGAGTTTTTTCACCTAATAAAACCCCTTTTTATAGATTCTTAATTATTAACACTTTGTATATAACATCCGTTTGATCTATTTGTTAAACCAAACTTTAAAATTTAACAATTCTCAAGGGCTAAAGATTCTCTTGTATTTTGTCGTCGAGCAGCGTCCCTTGCAGGTTACGGCCAACAATCTCACCCTTTTTACTTATTAAGAAATTTGTCGGTAATTGAGTTACATTATAAATGGATGCCGCGTAAGAGTTAGGATATGATAATTCACAAACATTAATCCACGGCAACTCATCTTGTAACAGTGCAGCCTCCCAATAAACCTTATTATTGTCTAATGAAACTTGATAAATCTCAACCCCTCTACTCTTAAATTTATTATAAACACGCTTCAACTCACGGTTGAATAATCGACTGTCTTTATTGGTTGAAGCCCAAAACGATAGCAAAATTACTTTACCCTTTAAAGAGGAGAGCACAACTTCTCGCCCACTCTTATCAGCTATCTTTAAATCAGGAAATCCGATCGAAGGAATTGCCTCCATAAGTGCACTAACCTTAGCGCTTTTGGCTCTACGTTTTGCTTCTAAAACATAGTTATACAAATTCACAACTCGTTCATTATTTGGGTAATAGACATTTAAACTAGTTGCAATGGCGGCATACGAAACCATATCCACTTTATCATCAACGTTTAAAACAAACGTATTCTCATCATACTTTTGATAGAGCGCATAGTAACTCGCAAATGAACGTGGATGTGCCGAGATGAAATCGGCCAAAAACTCCTTATGCTTCTCAACTAATACATTTATCTCATTAACAACCATGGCTTGCTCTGTTGCCCCGTTAGCTTTCGCATATTTATTTTTCAGGCGTTCAATCTCAGCGATTGTGCTCTTAAGCTTATTGTTAAGTTGCTTTATATAAAGAGATTCTGATGAGTTTGTGATTTGATAATTATCTTCAAGATCTTCAAATGAGCCAGACACAACCATCTTAATATTGGAGTCGTTCAAAAGAGTTAGATTCTTCTTTTCAACATTAAGAGCAAAAAAGGTGGGTTCCTTTAACTTAGGTCCAGAAAAGCTATATTTACCCGATTCAGTGAGTTTCACCGAATCAATAACCTGAACGCCATCGAGTTTTAAAAGTTGCAAGCGCAACACCTTACCCTCAGCACCCGTAATTTTTCCCGAAATGGTGTACTCATTTTCATTGTTACACGCAGTAAACATAGCCATTAACCCAACCGCAACAAATGCAAGAGTGACTTTAGAACAGAGCATTTTAAACATTTTCATGTACGTTATTTTATATGTAGTGTGGTAACTATTAGTTTCTATGATAATTCTTATTTTTTGTAATCTGGATGATTGCATCTTCAAGATTCTCTCCCCATAAATTCATCTCAACAACCTTCCCATCTCGATTTAGTAAAAAGCTAGAAGGAAGAGATGATATACCAAGAGCCGTGATAACAGGTGAAAAAGGGCCTTTTAAATCACTTACATGCAAACAGTTGAGCTCGTCTTCTTTGATGACTCTTTTCCATTCATCACTGCTTGTACTCATATTAATCATATAAGTTTCGAGCCCTTGATTTCGGTAGCGCCACATCAACTTAGCAATCTCTTTATTACGAATTCTGCAAGTTTGCAAATCGGGCGACCAGACGATAACCAATACATTCTTTCCATTAAGTGTATTAATAGGCAAAGGATCATTCCAAGGAGTAAAAAGCTCTAAATCAGGGAATTTATCGCCCAACGAAAGTTGTTTTACACCATCTTGCTTTGCAATAACCTCCTTCACCAGTTTAGAGAACTGCCCCACCTGATAGGAGTGCGAAAACTTTTGCGACAAAAGAAATTGACTCTTAATGAATAGTGCCTTCTCTTTGGGCAAAGTAAAAAGCGACCAATTACCAACGCTCTGCAAAAGCATTGGAAGAACAACCAACGAAGAGTCTTGCCCCACCATCATTGCCTCTAGGTTTTCACGATATCGAAGGGTCACACTATCCAATTGAAGATACATTCTATTAATAATCGAATCGGTAGTAACTGTGCCAACCATACCCAAAATTGTATCGGCAGCCACCTTAAATGCTTGCTGATATTGCACACTATTTCTCTCTACTCGTTGAAGAATTTCTGATTGCATGCAACCAGAGAAACGCAACGATTCTCTTAAATTAAAATAGTCAAAACTAACAAACGTGGTTGAGTCTGCATAGAGAATCAAATTAATTGATTCGGTTCCAAGTGATAATCTATAAAAATCGCTCTTTAAATGCCCACGTTTACATTCAAACGAGCCATCGGGTTGCACCTCTAGTGTGTCTACGATTGTAGGTATAGAATCCAGGCGATATAGTAATACCACCTGAGGTGAATTCGAAATTGTACCTTTTAAAATTGGTATTCGCTCCTTTTCAATTGTAGAACATTGAGATAAAGAAACCAATAAAACAATAACAAGTATGCTATATTTGAGTAAACCCATTTTACATTAATTAATGTGCCACAAAATAAGTAAAAAATAGAGTACCTAAGGTAAGATATATAAACATTCCTAAGATATCATTCATTGTTGTCACAAAAGGCCCTGTTGCAACGGCT
>JAGPHP010000017.1 GCA_018055415.1 Breznakibacter sp.
GAGATTGTGATGGATGAATTGCGCGATTATCGTTTCTACGCCGATGATATGATTCATCCAAATGAGGTGGCTGTAGATTATATTTGGAGACGTGTAAAAGAGTCGTTTTTGGATTCATCGGCAATTCAAATGATTTCAGAGGTTGAGAAGTTGAAGAGAGATCTCTCTCATCGACCTTTTAATCCCGAGAGCGAAGAGTTTAAAAAGTTTTTTGAAGAAGTGAAATGTCGTATTGCGCTTTTTAAGTCCAGATATTCAGAGTGTAATATCTTTTTTGATAAATAAATCGTCGAACGCTTGTTGTGTTTGTTTGAAAAGCGCATATTATTGTCCGAAAACGTTTGCAACAAGTGTGTTTGACTGATTTATTTGACGAAAGTGCCTTTTTGAGTGACGAAATCAACCCGATATTTGATAAAAAATTCGTCATAAGTAACGAATCCTTTTACTTTTGTAATATTAGGAATAGTGTTGTTTTTTTTGAAATGAATTGTTTTAAAATATAGATTATGTCTTATCTATCTTTCGATAAATCAAAATTGATTAATCTTGAATACTCTCTGTTTAGAGAAATGTTGAGAACAAATCGTTCTGGTTCCTATGCGAGTTCATCAATTATTGGCTGTAATACACGCAAGTATCACGGTTTACTTGTTTGTCCAATTGATAACTTTGGAGGTGAACACCACGTCTTGCTTTCTTCGTTGGATGTTACAGTAGAGCAGCATGGTAAAGAGTTTAACTTAGGTATCCATAAATACAATGCAAATTACTACGAACCTAAGGGGCATAAGTACATTGAGAGTCTTGATTTTGATATTATACCTAAAACAACTTATCGTGTTGGGGGTGTTGAGTTATCAATGGAGTTTATTTTTGTCAAAAACAAAGAACAAGTTCTCCTAAAATATACGCTTCTTGAGGCAACCTCTGATACCATAATTAAGTTTAAGCCATTTCTAGCATTTCGCAATGTTAAGGCATTGTGCACGCAAAACATGGATGTGAACTACAAATATACACCTGTTGATAATGGGATTTTAATGAATCTTTATCACGGATTTCCAAATCTTTTCATGCAATTTAGTAAACAACCCGAATTTGTGCCAGTCCCTGATTGGTATTTGGGAATCGAATACTTAAAGGAGCAAGAGAGAGGAAATGCATTTCAAGAGGATCTTTTTGTGCCGGGCTATTTCGAAATGCCCATTAAAAAAGGGGAGAGTATTATCTTTTCGGCATCTACCGAGAAGGCTAACGCAGCAGAGTTTGCTGCTACGTTCGAAAGGGAGACAGCCGATAGAATTCATCGAGATACACTCTATAATAACTTACGTAACTCTTTTCAGCAATTTTTGGTTGAGAAAAATGGTAAAATGCAACTGCTTGCTGGTTACCATTGGTATGGGCCTCGTTTAAGAGATACACTCATTTCTTTACCGGCTGTAGCATCAGCTCTTCAAGATTTTGAATCATTTAAAGATATTGTTGAGAGTGCCATTCAAGAGATTAGAGATAAGTATTTAAACTTAACTAAAAGCTCAGGGGAGAAGTTCTTTGAAACGGCTGGTGCGCCATTGTTGCTTTTTTACACATTCCAAGAGTGTCGAAAGAACTGTTCTAAGCACGATATCTGGAAGGAGTACTATCCGGTTTTATTGGAAATACTTAATATTTATCGATTCTCGCCAGCATCAAACGTAAAGATGAAGGAGAATGGATTGATCTATGCTTATCAAGAGGGTGCTGCTCTGACTTGGATGGATGTTGTTGTTGACGGAAACCCAGTAACACAACGCGGAGGATTTCCTGTAGAGGTAAATGCGTGGTGGTATAACGCCATCGCTTTTACACTTGAGCTTGCTGAGGAGTTGGCTGATAAGAAGACAATAAAAGAGTGGACGCCAATTGCCGAATTGGTTAAGAAGTCCTATGTAGAGACGTTTTGGAACGAGAATGCGAACACTTTATACGATTGTGTAAATGATAATTATAAGGATGACGCAATAAGACCAAACATGCTCTTTGCTGTTGGTATGCCTTATTCTCCTCTCGATTTACAAATGAAACGCGAGGTGCTTAGGGTTATTGAAGATGAACTGTTGACGCCAAAAGGTGTTCGCACGTTGTCGCCAAAAGATCCTCATTATCAAGGAGTAGCAGAAGGGAATCAGAGGAGTCGAGAATTTGCTTTTCATCAGGGAACAGTGTGGCCTTGGTTGTCGCCATTCTTTGCAGAAGCTTATTTGAATGTATATAAAACGAATGGAATACGAGTTGTTCAAAAAATGTTGGATGGTTTTGAAGAGGAGATGTCTGATTTGTGTATTGGAAGTGTTGCCGAGATGTATAATGGCAATCCTCCTCACAAAGGAAAGGGAGCCGTTTCAATGGCAATGAATGTTGCAGGAGTTTTGAGAATCCATAATCTAATTGAAAAAAACAGGGTAAAATGAGAGTATTAATGTTTGGTTGGGAGTTTCCTCCCCACATAACAGGTGGACTAGGCACCGCTTGTTATGGGTTAACGAGAGGTCTGTCGCATGTTGATGATCTGGAGGTGCTATTTGTAGTGCCAAAGGCTTATGGCGATGAAGATCAATCAGCAATGACATTGCTGGGTGCGAATGAGATAACTGTTACTCAACGCAAGTTGACAAGAAAAGGGTTTCAAAAGCAAATCGATTATATCGAGGTGGACTCAAAGTTAGTCCCTTATGTAGATCCGGAGGAGTATCATAAACTTTCAACCTTACAAGTCGCTAATGATCGTCGTTTGGTGAATATGGACGAACGAGGTCGCATCATTTTTACAGGCACCTATGGAGCAAACCTACTAAATGAAATAGCTAATTATGCTTACGTAGCTAATCTAATTGCTCAAGATAATGAGTTTGATGTAATTCATGCTCACGATTGGTTGGCATATCCTGCTGGTATTGCAGCAAAGGAGGCAAGTGGAAAACCTTTAGTTATCCATGTGCATGCTACCGATTTTGATCGAAGTGGAGGTAGCGTAAACCCAGTTGTTTATGATATCGAGAAGCGAGGAATGGACTTTGCCGATAAGATCATTACGGTTAGTAATCTTACTCGTAATATCGTAATCGAGAAATATGGCATCGACCCAAATAAAGTGGTTACAGTTTATAATGCTGTTGATGCACCAAAGAACGAGAAAGGCGAACCTTTTGTAAAAGGGGTAAACGAAAAAGTGGTAACCTTTTTAGGACGTATAACCATGCAAAAAGGGCCTGAATACTTCATTGAAGCTGCATATAAAGTGTTGCAACGAATGGATAATGTCCGTTTTGTGATGGCTGGAAGTGGTGATATGATGGAGAAGATGATTCGTCGTGCAGCAGAGCTTAAAATTACGGATCGATTTCATTTTACTGGATTCTTAAAGGGCGAAGAGGTATTTCACATGCTTAGCATGAGTGATTTATATGTAATGCCATCTGTATCTGAACCATTTGGTATATCTCCTCTTGAGGCAATGCAAAGCCGCGTTCCTGTTTTGATTTCGCACCAATCGGGGGTTGCTGAAATTTTAAAATATGCCATAAAAACTAATTTCTGGGATGTTGATGCAATGGCAGATGCCATGTATAGTGTCTTAAATTATCCTGCGCTATCTGAAGTGTTTAAACACTATGGCAAGGAAGAAGTCGATAACTTGAAATGGGAAAAATCGGCCATTTTGGTTAAAGAGGTGTATGATTCAGTTGTTTATTAACAGACGTTTTTGATCTACTTAAAGAAATCTTTATCTTATGAAGAATATATGTTTCTATTTTCAAGTTCATCAGCCTTTTCGATTAAGACGCTATCGCTTTTTTGATATTGGAAATGATAGTTATTATTACGATGATTATTTGAATGAGAGCATTGCTAACAGGGTAGCTAATAAGTGTTATTTGCCTGCCAATGAGCTGTTGCTTAAACTCATTAAAAAGCATAAAGGTCAATTTAAGGTTGCTTTCTCCATTTCTGGAGTCGCTTTAGAGCAGTTTAGATTATACACCCCAGAGGTATTAGATAGTTTTAAAGAGCTTGCAAAAACGGGTTGTGTTGAATTCTTAGGCGAGACTTACAGCCACTCGCTTGTTTCGTTAAAAGACAAGAGTGAGTTTGAAACGCAAATCAAAAAGCACAGTGATTTAGTTTTTCAACTGTTTGGTCAACGACCAACTGTTTTTCGTAATACTGAGTTAATCTATTCTGATGCCATTGGTGAAATGGTTGCTTCGTTTGGATTTAAAGCGATGTTATCTGAGGGTGCTAAACATATCTTAGGTTGGAAAAGTCCTAACTTCTTATATTGCAATGCAATCAATCCAAAGCTAAAGGTATTACTTAAAAACTTTAAATTATCTGATGATATTGCCTTCCGTTTTGGGAATAAAAATTGGTCTGAATATCCTTTGACTGCCGAAAAGTATGTTGGTTGGATAAACGGCCTCGATTCCAAAGAGGAATTAATAAATCTCTTTATCGATTACGAAACATTTGGTGAGCACCAATGGAAAGATACTGGAATATTTGATTTCTTGGCTGCATTACCTCAAGTTGTGCTTAGTCAGGAGGGATTTGGTTTTGTTACACCATCAGAAGCCATTGATAAGTTGCAGCCTGTTTCGGCAATTAAAGTGCCGCATGCTATCTCGTGGGCCGATGAGGAGCGTGATTTAACTGCTTGGTTGGGTAATGAATTGCAAGATGAGGCCTTCAATAAACTCTACGACCTGCTCCCATTGATAGTTAAATGTAAAGATGAGAGAGTATTGCGCGATTGGGATTTTATTCAAGGTAGTGATCATCTCTACTATATGAGCACTAAGTATTTCTCTGATGGAGATGTTCATGCATATTTTAATCCGTATGAGACTCCTTATCAGGCATTTAGTAATTTCATGAATGTATTAAGCGATTTCACTATACGTCTTAAAGCCGCTGTTCCTCAGGATAGCAATCCTTTGGTGGAGGAGCTCTCTGGAAAATTGGATGAAAGTCAAAAGATGATTGAAGAGTTGCAACGTCAGTTGCGTCAATTACAACAGCATTAGTAATAATTTCAGTAAGATATTTAGGGGGGTGTTTGGATTTCATTTAAAATGAGATCTAAATACCCTTGTTATTTTAACTATCTTTATAATAATTAATGTGATTTACACTTTTAGGGCTCATTTTTTTTATTATCATTGTAATAGTTTAAGGGATAAACTTTCAAAACATTAATGAGTGCTAATAGGTTCGGTTACTGCTGTGAAGTTAGCTAATATGGAGGATTTTTTATGAGCGAAAATATTTTAAAACCCGATTACGTTTTTGAAGTTAGTTGGGAAGTTTGCAATAAAATGGGTGGGATTCACACCGTACTATCAACAAAAGCTTTGTCGATGGGGAAGGAATTACAAGATAGACTTATCTTTATTGGTCCCGACTTTTGGCGTGGCGATTTAAAGAATCCCGAATTTATTCAGGATGACTCTCTTTTCCAAAATTGGCGTTTATCACTGGGGAAGGAGAAAATTAAGGTAAAAATTGGTCGTTGGAATATCGTTGGCAAACCAATAGCTGTGTTGGTTGATTTTACATCTGCCATTGCACAGAAAAACGAAATTTCATCTAAATACTGGGAGGATTTTAAGTTAGATTCTCTATCTGGACATTGGGAATATACCGAGTCATTACTTTTTGGCCACATGGCTGGACGAGTTATAGAGAGTTTCTATAAATTCTTCCTACCTCCTAACCAAAAAGTTGTTGCTCATTTTCATGAGTGGATGACTGGAAGCGGGGTTTTATATCTCAAAACAAATCTCTCACAGGTATCTACTGTTTTTTCAACTCATGCAACAGTTGTAGGGCGATCATTAGCAGGTAATGGCTTGCCTATATATGATCATCTCTCTGATTTTGATGGAGATTCACGATCGCATGAAATGGGCGTGGTATCAAAACACTCTTTAGAAAAGCTCGCGGCTAATAATGCAGACTGTTTTGCAACCGTTTCGGATATTACGGCACGCGAGTGTCAGCAGTTGCTTTATCGTCCAGTAGATGTGGTTACACCTAATGGTTTTGAAGCGGATTTTGTCCCTAAAGGTACCGATTTCCCTGCTAAGAGAGATTTTGCTCGAAAAGAGCTCCGTAGAGTAGCCGAAGCATTACTTGGTTATAAATTATCAGATGATGTTCTTTTTGTGGCCAATAGTGGCAGGTATGAGTATAAAAATAAGGGGATTGATGTCTTTTTAGATTCATTAAGACTTTTAAGTAATAACAGTGAACAGAAGCGCGAAATATTAGCTTTTACCTTAATTCCGGCCAACACAAGCGGAGCACGTCAGGATTTGAAGGAGAAGCTTGCCGATCCGAAATCTGATATTCAATTAGACAACCCATTCCTAACTCATGGACTTAATGAGATTGGATGGGATCCGATTATGAATAAGGTTCAAGATATTCATTTTACAAACTCTAAGGAGGAGAAGGTGAAATTAATATTTGTTCCTTCTTATTTAAATGGGGATGATGGAATCTTTAACATGCACTATTACGATTTGCTAATAGGTATGGATTTAACTGTTTTCCCATCTTATTACGAACCTTGGGGATATACACCTCTTGAGAGTTTGGCGTTCTCTATACCAACAATTACGACCAATTTAGCTGGCTTTGGAATATGGACAAAGCAGTTTGCTAAGAGCCTGAATGATGGTATTGAGGTTATTACACGAACTGATTCTAATCAGTATGAAGCAGCCGTTGCCATAGCAAATGCTATGCATCTGTTTTCAATTAAAAGTGCTAAGGAGGTCGAGAAGATTAGAACTGCTGCTTTAAAGTTGTCTAAAACGGCTGAGTGGAGCTCGCTTGTTGAAAAGTATTTTGTAGCATACGATATTGCTCTTAAAAAAGTAGTTGAACGTAAAGGTCATTTTGCCCTATTTCAAACGGAGGCACGAGTAAAAGTGGAGTCGCAGCCTTCACATGAGCCTGTTTGGAAAACGATTGTTGTAAAAGCTACCTTACCCGATGCTTTGTTGACTTTAAGAGAGATAGCAAACAATTTGTGGTGGTCGTGGAATTATGAAGCGGTGGAACTTTTTGATGCAGTTGATTCTGACTTATGGGATAGCGTTAATAAAAATCCAATAGTTCTTCTTGAACGTGTTAAGCTTGAACGACTAGAACAGCTTACAAAAGAGGTTGATTTTGTAAATAAACTTAATAGAGTATATGCTGCGTTTCAAGTTTACATGGCAAAACCATTTAAACATGAACCTCGAATAGCATACTTTAGCATGGAGTATGGAATTTCGGATGTATTGAAGATATTCTCAGGTGGTTTAGGTGTCTTAGCGGGCGATTACTTGAAAGAGGCGTCCGATTCGTGTGTTGATATGGTGGCTGTGGGTTTATTGTATCGATTTGGATATTTCAGACAATCACTCTCTCTTAATGGCGAGCAGTTAGCCAATCAAGATATGCAGTTTTTCAACAAATTGCCTGTTGAAGAGGTCAAAATGGCTAATGGCGAATCACTTTATGTTTCGGTTGAATTCCCAGGGCGAATGGTTCATGCCAAGGTTTGGAAGGCTATGGTGGGTAGAGTACCTCTCTATTTAATGGATTGCGACAACGAACGAAACAATAACGACGATAGAGATATAACTCATAACCTATATGGTGGTAACTGGGAAAACCGTTTGAAACAGGAAATCCTTTTGGGTCTTGGAGGTATTCGCTTGCTTAATAGTTTAAATGCAAAGCCAGATATCTATCATTGTAATGAAGGGCATGCGGCATTAATTAATGTTCAGCGATTGATGAACTTGGTTCAAGAAAAATTCTCATTTGCAGAGGCAATGGAGTTAGTTAGAGCAAGTTCTCTATTTACTACGCATACACCTGTTCCTGCGGGACATGATAAATTTGATGAGGATCTTTTTAGGGTTTATCTTCGTCATATTCCAGATATGTTAACGATCTCATGGGATGAGTTTATGAATCTAGGTCGTGAGATTCCTGGAAATCGTTATGAGAAATTCTCTATGAGCGCTTTAGCTGCACGTACGTCGCAGGAGGTAAATGGTGTTAGCTGGCTTCATGGTGAGGTTAGTAAAGAGATGTTTAAAGAGATGTATCCCGGTTATTTTGAGCAAGAGTTGCATATTGGATACGTTACAAATGGTGTGCATTATGGCACTTGGACATCGAAAGAGTGGCGTCGTTTTTATGAAGATCGTTTTGGTGACGATTTCTTAGATAATTTATCTGATAAAGAGTATTGGCGAAAAATTAATCATGTCTCTGACGAGGAGGTATGGAAAATTAAAAGTCGTTTGCGCTCGAAATTAGTGGAGTATATGAAGAAGCGCATTAGCAAAAATATGGCTACGCGTTCTGAAGATCCAGCAAATATCATTCAAATTCTTAACCGAATGAATGAAAAGAGCTTAACCATCGGTTTTGCTCGCCGTTTTGCAACATACAAACGAGCTCATCTTCTCTTCACCGATTTAGAGCGACTATCCAAAATTGTTAACAACCCAGCTCGTCCGGTGCAGTTTATATTTGCTGGAAAAGCTCACCCTGCTGATGGAGGCGGACAAGGGTTAATCAAGCATATTGTAGAAATCTCTAGAAGACCAGAGTTTTTGGGAAAAATTATCTTCTTGGAGAATTACGATATGGAGTTGGCTAAACGTCTAGTAAGCGGGGTAGATGTGTGGTTAAACACACCAACACGACCGCTTGAAGCCTCTGGAACAAGTGGTGAAAAGGCAGAACTAAACGGAACACTTAACTTTAGTGTTAAAGATGGTTGGTGGTATGAAGGGTATGTTGAAGGAGCTGGATGGGCTTTAACAGAGAAACAGACGTATGAAAATCATGAGCATCAAGATGAGTTAGATGCGGCTACAATCTATCGTATGTTAGAAAATGAGATTATACCTCTTTACTACGATCAAGATATTGCGGGAGTTCCTCATCGATGGGTTCAATATATCAAGCGTTCTATTAGCGAAATAGCTCCTGAATATACGACTAAACGTATGATAGACGACTACTTAAATCGTTTCTACTCAAAATTATACGCACGATCAACGGATATTTCAAAGAATGATTACAAAAAGGTTCGAGAATTGGCTAAGTGGAAACGCAATTTCTTAGCTAATTGGGGTGATGTTAAGGTTGTTGCCGTTGAAGTTCCTGATATTCGCCAGCAGGAGATCAAGGTGAGTGATATTTACAAGATTACGGTAGAGTTAGATCTTGTGAAACTTAAGAGTGAAGATGTTGGCGTAGAACTTGTTTATTCTGACGGTGCCAATATTGAGAAAGATGAGCTTTTTGTTGAGGAATTTTTGGTTGAAGCCGAGAATGACTCTAAAGTTATATACTCTTTAGCTCATAAACTTTCATTGGCGGGTGAGTTTAAATTTGGATTAAGAATTTTTGCTCGTAACAGTGATTTGCCGCATAAAATGGACTTTTGCTATGTGAGATGGATTTAAATCTCATTAGATTTTACATAAAAAAAGGGGCTGAATGCCCCTTTTTTAGTTATATAGAATTCGTTTAGTGAACTCTTTGCGTTGGTTCAAATTTCATCACAAATGCAGTTCGGCTAGGAATGTATAGTTTCAGTAGAAATCGTCCAAAATCCCACTCATTTGGAGCAGCAATGTAGCGAATCGATTCATCTATTCTGTTAAATCCTCCAAAATCGCCATTGTCGCTATTAAAGATGATCTTATACTTACCGCTAGGTGCATCAATACCATAATCGGTGAATGATGTAGTAGGGTTAAAGTTAAAAACAAACAATAAATCACCTCGTTTAAAGCACAATACTTGATCTGCTTCATTACGAGTAACCCATTCAAAAGGTGGTAATTTTTGCATGGTTTCACTGCGCATAATTTCAATCATCTTTTGGTCAAAATCACTAAGCCAATGGTATTTTAGGTTCATATCATCCATTAAACTCCACTGTCTACGTGCATATTGATAAGACCAATCGTTGCCTTCTCTTGGAAAATCGATCCACTCAGGGTGTCCAAATTCATTTCCCATAAAGTTAAGATAGCCTCCATGATTTGTTGATATGGTGATGAGGCGTATCATCTTATGGATGGCAATTCCTCTATCAACAACTATATTAGGCGTGAATTTAGACATCGAAAAGTACATGTCTTTGTCGATAAGGCGGAAGATGATGGTTTTATCTCCAACTAACGCTTGATCGTGAGATTCGGCGTAGGTAATGGTCTTCTCTTCAGGTCGATGTTGCCCCAATTCGTGAAAAATTTGTCCCACATTCCATTTCTCGTCGGGTTGCTCCTTAATAAGTTTAATCCAGAAATCGGGAACACCCATAGATAATCTATAATCAAAACCGATGCCTCCATCTTCAATTAACCCTGCTAATCCCGGCATCCCACTCATCTCCTCTGCGACAGTAATAGCATTGGGCTTAAAAGTGTGTATTGCTTTGTTTGCAAGGGTTAAATAGGCCATGGCATCCATGTCTTCTCCGCCACAGAAATAGTCAGAGTATTGAGTGAAATCTTTTCCTAACCCATGATTGTAGTAGAGCATACTTGTAACACCATCAAAGCGGTAGCCATCAAAGTGGTACTCATCAAGCCAATAGATGCAGTTGGAGGTTAAGAAGTGAACCACCTCTTTCTTACCGTAATCAAAACAACGAGAGTCCCATGCTGGGTGCTCTCCTCTGTCGCCTGCATGAAAATATTGGGTTTTGGTGCCGTCAAAATTGCTCAATCCTTCAAGTTCATTTTTAACAGCATGCGAATGAACAATATCCATAATAACCGAAATGCCATTTTGATGTGCTTCGTTGATTAAGGCTTTGAGCTCTTCTGGCGTACCAAATCTAGAGGATGCGGCAAAGTAGTTAGATACATGATATCCAAAGCTTCCGTAATAGGGATGCTCTTGAATGGCCATGAATTGGATGGTATTATATCCCGATTTTATGATGCGTGGGAGAATATTGGTGCGAAATTCATTATAGCTGCTAACCTTTTCATCTTCACCTCCCATGCCGATGTGCGCTTCATAAATAAGGGGTGCCTCCTGATTGGGGGAGAAGTTACTATCACTCCAAATAAACGCCTCTTCAGGCTCCCAAACTTGAGCATCAAATAGATGATTTTCGGGGTTCTGCCATACTCTATTGGCATACGATGGAATTCTAAATCCATCGCCACCATTCCAATAAATATGAATTTTATATAGATCTTTGTGTTTAATTGCGTTAAGTGGAAGTTTTATCTCCCAAATTCCGTGACCAAGAGATTGTAGTTTAAATTCATCTCGATCTTCCCAATTATTAAACTCTCCAGTTAAAAATATCTTTGTTGCGTTTGGAGCCCACTCTCTGAAAATCCAGTTGTTCTCAATTTTATGTAGTCCAAAATATTTATATCCCGAAGCGTAATCAAGAAGAGATTGTGATCCATATTTGGTGGCATCGTTTAAAAGCTTATCAAAGAGGTCGATACGATGTTGTATCGCTCCATGAAAAGGGGCAAGCCACGGATCCATTTTAATAAGTCCAGGAGTTTTCATAGAGTTATTTGTTTATCGATTTTAAAACTTTTTCTAAATCTTCGGGTGTGTCAATGGATATGCTCTCTTCATTGGTGATGGCACAGGCAATTTTGTATCCATTTTCGAGCCATCTAAGCTGTTCGAGCGATTCAGCTAACTCTAATGAGCTTTGAGGTAATTCGGTGATTTGCAGTAAAATATCTCTTCGGTAGCCATACATTCCAATGTGGTTAAAGTATCTACTCTTTGAGAGCCATTCCTGTGGTTCGGCGCCTCTACAAAATGGAATTGGAGAACGACTAAATAAGAGTGCCTCCATTTTGGCGTTTATAACTACTTTGGGTTTATTTGGATTTAGAACATCGTTAATGTTATCGCTTTGTTTTATGAGAGTTGCGAGTTCTGTGGCTCCCCCATTAAATGTGCTCTCCAAAAGTGATATCTGTGTCGGCGAGATAAATGGTTCATCTCCCTGTACGTTAATTACATAATCGTATTTGATACCTTCTAAAGATTCAATATTTAAGAGAGCCTCTTTGCATCGATCTGTGCCGCTTTGATGCAATTTGGATGTCATGATTGATTTTCCTCCAAAATTAAGGACGGCATTGTGAATTCTCTCGTCATCTGTTGCCACATATACATCGGCAATTGCTTTTTTAGTCTGATTATAGACGCGTTCTATCATCAACTGACCATCAATATCGGCCAAAGGCTTCCCTGGAAAACGGGAAGAGTCATATCTTGCTGGGATTAAGGCTAATGTTCTCAAAGTGTTTTATTTTTTAAATTGGCAATGAAAATAGCTTTTTTACTGGTATAATACACTAAAATCGAGTAAAAATAGACGAAGAATCCTCACAATTGAAAAGAGGAGCTATTATTTCTACTAAAAAGAGTAAGTAAATACCATTTTAGCCTTTAAATAACTAAATTTGTGGTTCCGAAAAATTTGAAATTGATTTAAATATGGATGTTCAACAAGTAAAGCAACGCTTTGGAGTAATTGGCAACTCGCCTCTTCTGAATAGAGCTATAGATATTGCGGTACAAGTTGCGCCAACCGATTTGTCGGTTCTAATTACAGGCGAGAGTGGAACGGGTAAAGAGGTGTTTCCGCAAATTATTCATCAGTTTAGCGTTAGAAAGCATAATGCTTATATAGCGGTGAACTGTGGGGCTATACCTGAGGGGACTATCGATTCGGAACTTTTTGGTCATGAAAAGGGCTCGTTTACGGGCGCTGTCTCTGATAGAAAAGGTTATTTTGAGGAGGCTAATGGCGGCACCATTTTTTTGGATGAGATAGGCGAATTGCCGTTGTTAACGCAGGTGAGATTGTTGCGTGTGTTAGAGAGCGGTGAGTTTATTCGTGTGGGTTCATCTAAAGTGTCTAAAACCAATGTGCGTGTTGTGGCAGCCACCAATGTGAATCTTGAAAAGGCTATTGCTGAGGGGGAGTTTCGTGAAGATCTATTTTATCGATTAAATAGCGTGCCTATTAAAATCCCACCACTTAGGGATAGAAATGAGGATGTGATTTTGCTTTTCAAAAAATTTGCTTCCGACTGTGCAAATAAGTACAAAATGCCATCTATTGTTATGGATGAGGGGGCTAAAGATTTACTACTTAAATATCGTTGGCCCGGCAATATTCGTCAGCTAAAAAATATTGCCGAACAGATCTCAGTCCTTGAGCCTAAACGTGATATCACACCCGAAATATTAAATAAATATCTTCCGTTTCATATTGGCGATAATTTGCCTGTTGTTATTGAAAAAAAAGGTGGGGGAGCACAATCAGACACCTCCTTTACGGCAGAAAGAGATATGCTTTATAAGGTTCTTTTTGATATGAAAAAGGAGTTGAGTGACTTGAAAAAGGTTGTTCATGATTTGATAGACACTGGACGTGGTAATATTTCGGTTAATGATGTGGCTATTGTTGATAAACTTTATGGAGATTTCTCATCCTCTGACTTGCCAAGTTCTTCGTTGCCAAACTTTACAATATCAGGTAGTTCGGCTGTGCCAACTCATTCCGTCGGTGGAGGGCATATTCAAGATGCTGAGGAGTTTATCGAGGAGTCGCTTAGCTTAGAAGACAAAGAGTTAGAGATGATTAAAAAAGCGCTCGAAAAATATAATGGAAAACGTAAATTTGCGGCCATTGAGTTGGGTATATCTGAGCGCACTCTTTATCGTAAAATAAAAGAACATAATCTTGAATAGTCGAATGAAAATAGGTCATAAATATCTGTTGTTTCTCTTTATTGGGGTGCTTTTTTCTGCTTGCTCTGTGAGATTTACCATGAGTGGAGCCTCTATTCCAGAGGATCTAAAGAGTTTCTCGGTGCAATATTTTGTAAACAGAGCGCCACTTATTAACCCTACTTTGAGTCAAACATTCACCGAGGCTCTTAAAGATAGAATTTCCAATGAGTCGCGATTGATTTTAGTTAACAATGTGGGCGATTGCGATTTTTCGGGCGAGATAACGGGTTACGATACGCGTGCAATGGCTATTCAGGCCAATGCGGTATCTGCTGAAACTCGTCTTACAATGACTGTAAAAGTTCGTTATAAAAACTATAAAAACCCGAAGTCAAATTGGGAGCAGTCGTTTTCGGCATACGAAGATTTTCCATCAGAGAAAAACATCAACGATATTGAAAGTGAATTGGTTAGATTAATTACCGATAAAATTACCGAGAACATCTTTAATAAATCATTTTCCGATTGGTAGGAGTTGCTTTATGAATCGACAATCATTCTTAAAATTAGTTGAGAATCCTTCGTTGTTATCAGAAGATACAATTGTTGGATTAGCCACTATTGTAGCTGATTATCCCTTTTTTCAAGCGGGAAGGATGCTTTATGTTAAGAATTTATCGGTTTTAGATAGTTTGAAATACAACTCGGCCTTAAAAAGCGCCGCAGCTTTTATCGAAAATCGCGATAAGTTGTATGAGCTTATACATCGAAAATCATTTACCGTACCAGATGTGATTCAAGCAGTTGGGCATGAGGTAAGTGATGAGCCGATAAAGATTGTGGAGACTTTGGATAGCAATGTTGAGAAGAGCGAAGAGATCGTCTCCTCAACACCAATTACCGATTATTTTGAAGTTTCAACAGAGCTTGATTTATCAGGCTTCTCTTCTAAAATGAGCTCTCAAATCGCCGAGAAACCTGTTGTAGCTAAAGTGGATGAGTTTGTGGAGATCCCAGCTATGAATTATCCATCGGTTGATCTTTTGGATTTTGAAAAGGGTGATGATACAGGTTATTTGCTTGAAAACGAGGTCGCTCCACTGGTTGATGAAGATGCTCTTACTTTTTCAGATTGGCTGATAAAGATGCGTCAAAATAAGGCAACCGAAATTCATGCTAAAAGTGAGAAGAGTGAAAAGATGGATATCATTAATAACTTCTTGAAGAATAAACCCAAACGGATAATTCCTAAGATTGTGGATGTCAACGAGGGGGAACGCGTTCCGAAGAAAGATTTTGATGAACCAGAGGATCTTTTAACCGAAACTTTAGCTAATATTTACATTAAACAGAAACATTACGAGAAATCTATTAAGATATTCGAGAAGTTACGTTTGAAATATCCTGAAAAAAGTATTTACTTTGCAAATCGTATTGATGAAGTTGAAAAATTAAGTAATAATAATTTATAAAAACGTATTATGTATTCAGTAGTATCTGGTTTTGTAGTAGTGGTGAGTATCCTTTTGGTGCTTATCGTGCTTGTTCAAAATTCTAAAGGTGGTGGTTTAGCATCTAGTTTCTCAAGTTCAAATAGCTTTATGGGTGTTCGTAAGACTACCGATTTCGTTGAAAAAGCAACTTGGGGTTTAGTAATTGCACTTTTGCTTCTCTCATTTGCAACCGTTGCGGTATTACCTCGCAAAGGTGTTGGCGCTCGATCATTGATCGATTCTCAAGTTGAAAAAGTTCAACTTCCTAAGGCCAATACTCCAGCGTTTCCAGCACCTGCTTCAACAGAAAAGCCTGCTTCAGAGCCTGCAAAGTAATTGAACATTAAAATTTATAAAGTGTCAGTATGTCAGAAATGGCGTACTGACACTTTTTTTATCTATATGTCTGATAATGCGCGTTTTGAGGGTTGATGATTTGATGTTGTGTGTTGAGGTAATTGCAAATTTGTCATATTTTGGTAGCTTAATTTGCCGTTTAAGCCTTTGGCATAATTTCTGACCATTGATAATCAAGTTTAAAAACAGTTTAACTATAAATTCTAAATACTATGTCGAAACTTAAAGGAAAGATTCTTGCCGGAAAGGTTTTAGTAAAGGCTCAAGAAGCAGAGCTTAAAACAGCTAGTGGAATTATTATTCCAGATTCAGCAAAAGAGAAGCCTCTTAAGGGCGAAGTTATTTTAGTAGGTGCTGCTAAAAAGGACGAGAGCGTTGAGGTTGCTGAAGGTAATGTAGTTCTTTATGGCAAATATGCGGGTACTGAGATTAACATCGATGGTACTGACTATTTGTTAATTAACCAATCAGACATTCTTTACATTGTTTAATTTGTAAAATTGAAATTATTTAAGTTATGGCAAAAGAGATTAAATTTAATATCGAAGCTCGCGAACTACTTAAAAAGGGCGTTGATGAGTTGGCAAATGCAGTAAAAGTTACGTTAGGCCCTAAAGGTCGTAATGTTGTTATTGAGAAGAAATTTGGAGCACCTCATATCACAAAAGATGGTGTTTCGGTGGCAAAAGAGATCGAATTATCAGATCCTTATGCAAATTTAGGTGCTCAAATGTGTAAAGAGGTTGCCTCTAAAACTGGCGATGATGCTGGTGATGGAACAACTACTGCAACTGTTTTAGCTCAATCTATCATTCAAGTAGGTCTTAAAAACGTAACTGCAGGTGCAAACCCAATGGATTTGAAACGTGGTATCGATAAGGCTGTGTTGAAAGTTGTTGAGAGCATCAAGGCTCAGTCTCAAGCTATAGGTACTCATAATGAAAAAATTGAGCAAGTTGCTAAGATCTCGGCTAATAACGATGGCGCTATTGGTGCGTTAATTGCTCAAGCAATGGAGAAGGTTGGTAAAGAGGGTGTTATCACAGTCGAAGAGGCTAAAGGAACTGAGACATCAGTTGAGGTTGTTGAAGGAATGCAGTTTGATCGTGGTTATATCTCTCCTTATTTTGTTACTAATACAGAGAAGATGGAGGCAGAACTCGAGCATCCATTTATCTTAATTACCGATAAAAAGATCTCTACCATGAAGGATATGCTTCCTATTTTGGAAGCAACGGCTCAAAGCGGTCGTCCTTTGTTAATTGTGGCAGAAGATGTTGATGGCGAAGCTCTTACAACACTTGTTGTAAACCGTTTGCGTGGTTCATTAAAAGTAGCAGCTGTTAAAGCACCAGGTTTTGGTGATCGCAGAAAAGAGATGTTACAAGATTTAGCTATTCTTACAAAAGGAACTGTTATTTCTGATGAAACAGGTCTTAAACTTGAAAACGCTACATTAGAAGTACTTGGTCGTGCAGAAAAGGTATCTATCAACAAAGAGAATACTACTATTGTAAATGGTGCTGGTTCAAAAGAGGAGATTGCTCAACGTGCGGCTCAAATTAAAGCTCAAATTGCTAATACTACATCTGATTACGATAAAGAGAAACTACAAGAGCGTTTGGCTAAGTTGGCTGGCGGTGTTGCTGTTCTTTATGTAGGTGCTGCTTCTGAAGTAGAGATGAAAGAGAAAAAAGATCGCGTGGATGATGCTCTTAGCGCTACTCGTGCGGCTGTTGAAGAGGGTATTGTTCCTGGTGGTGGTGTGGCTTATATTCGTGCTATTGCTTCGTTAGAAGGATTAGAGGGCGAAAACGATGACGAGACTACAGGTATCGAAATCGTGAAACGTGCGATCGAAGAGCCTCTTCGTCAGATAGTGGCTAATGCAGGTAAAGAGGGTGCCGTTGTTGTTCAAAAAGTAAAAGAGGGTAAAGGTGATTTCGGGTACAATGCTCGTACCGATGTTTACGAAAATTTCTTTGCAACTGGTGTTATTGATCCCGCAAAAGTAACTCGCGTAGCGCTTGAGAATGCCGCTTCTATTGCAGGTATGTTCTTAACTACCGAGTGTGTGTTGGTTGAAGAGAAGTCTGAAACTCCTGCTCCAATGCCTCCAATGGGTGGTGGAATGGGTGGAATGATGTAAAATTACACTTATAAATATTAAAAGGGAAGTAGCTTCATTGTTACTTCCCTTTTTTGTTTATGCTGATTTAAATCATCTATTTTTCAATGCTTTAATCCTCTTTAAGTGTAAAAAAATAGTTAAATTTGATAGTGATGTAAAAAAACTATTAAAATATAGCGCTATGGATGCCAAGATTCAAGAGTTTATGCAACTTGTTAGAGCCAAAAACCCTGGCGAAGACGAGTTTTTGCAAGCCGTACAAGAGGTTGTTGAGACTGTTTGGGACTACTACCAACAAAATCCGCGTTACGTAAAAGCAAAAATATTAGAGCGAATGACTGAACCCGAAAGAACTATCATTTTTCGCGTGCCCTGGGTTGACGATAGGGGAGACGTACATGTGAATAGAGGCTATCGTATTGAGTTTAGTAGTGCCATCGGACCTTATAAGGGTGGATTGCGTTTTCACCCAAGCGTAACTCTAAGCGGACTAAAGTTCTTGGGCTTCGAGCAAACCTTTAAGAATAGCTTAACCTCTCTTCCAATGGGAGGCGGTAAAGGTGGATCAGATTTTAACCCAAAAGGAAAGAGTGATTTGGAGATTATGCGTTTCTGTCAGGCTTTTATGAGCGAGCTTTTTAGGCATATTGGCCCAAATACCGATGTGCCAGCTGGCGATATTGGTGTGGGTGGTCGTGAGATAGGTTATCTCTATGGAATGTATAAAAAACTACGTAATGAATTTACGGGTGTTCTAACTGGTAAAGGGTTTGAGTATGGTGGTAGTTTGATAAGACCCGAGGCCACTGGTTTTGGTGCCATCTATTTTGTGCAGGAGATGTTAAAGCAGAGCAGTCAATCAATTGCAGGTAAACGTGTAGCGATATCTGGTTTTGGTAATGTGGCGTGGGGCGCAGCCTTGAAAGCGGTTGAACTTGGAGCTAAAGTGGTTACAATTTCGGGTCCCGATGGATATATCTATGATGAGGCGGGTTTGAATAGCGATAAAATCAATTATATGCTCGATTTGCGCGCCTCTAATCAAGATGTGGTAAAACCTTATGCTGATAAATATAACGTGCCATTTTATGCGGGCAAACGCCCTTGGGAGGTGAAAGTGGACATTGCTATCCCTTGCGCCATTCAAAATGAGTTGAACGAAGCCGATGCAAAGTTGCTTATTGAGAATGGATGTCAACTTATTGCCGAAGCTTCAAATATGGGATGTACAGCCGAAGCTGCTTTTTTAGCTGCCGAAAAGATCATGTTTGCGCCTGGAAAAGCCGTAAATGCAGGCGGTGTAGCAACATCGGGTTTAGAGATGACACAAAACAGCATGCGCCTTACTTGGAGCGCTCAAGAAGTTGATGCTAAGTTGCATACAATTATGGAAAACATTCATGCTACCTGTGTGAAGTTTGGCAAAGAGAAGAGTGGAAAGATTAATTACATCAAAGGGGCTAACATTGGAGGCTTTGTAAAAGTGGCAGATGCCATGATGGCGCAAGGTGTGATTTAATTCTTATTTAGATTGGTTTTATTGAACAATTTGCAATATGCTTATTATAAGTCTTTTAATGTGATTTTAAAAAGTGGACAATATAAATAAAGACTTTTTAGTATTTTAATGGCGAAAATATTTGGTAGATATTCAAATAGCCACTACTTTTGAAATGAAAATACTTCAATAGAGTTTTTCATGACGGTTTAATGTTTAAGTTGTTCATTTGTCTGGGTTTAAAAAAAAGGGATATCAAACGTGATACTCCCTTTTTTCTTTTTAGGTATTTAGTAGAATTATAAGGAGGTATTAAATATTTCTTTAACATTTTTTGGCCATACATTTTAAACAAAAATAGTTACCTTGCGTTTATAGTATATTAACAATGAAAATTTAAATAAGTATATGAAACACGAACTTCCACAGCTTCCTTATGCATTAGATGCGTTGGAGCCACACATTTCTAAAACAACACTTGAATTTCACTACGGTAAGCATCATCTTACGTATGTAAATAATCTTAATAACTTAATTCCAGGAACAAAGTTTGAAAATCTCTCGTTGGTAGAGATTGTAAAAGAGTCTGATGGTGGTATCTTTAACAATGCTGCTCAAATTTGGAATCACACTTTCTATTTTGAGACTTTTTCACCAAAAGCATCTACTGCTCCTAAAGGTGCATTAGCAGATGCAATTAATGCCTCTTTTGGATCATTAGAGGCTTTTAAAGAGGCTTTTAACAAAGCAGCTGTTACACTTTTTGGCGCTGGTTGGGCTTGGTTAGTTAAAACAGCCGATGGTAAACTGGAGATTGTACAAACGAGTAATGCTGGTTGCCCTTTAAAAGATGGTAAAACACCACTTTTAACTTGCGACGTTTGGGAGCACGCTTATTATATCGACAAACAAAATTTACGTGCTAAATATGTTGAAGATTTTTGGGCCGTTCTTGATTGGAGTGTTGTTGAAAAAAGATTCTAATAATTCGCTTAATTAAAATTTTATTATTTGAAAATCCATCTTCTACAATTTAGGAGATGGATTTTGTATTAAGTAGCATCTCTCTCATGCAACTTGTTTATTTGAGGATTTAATGATAAAAATAGCTACTTTTGTAACCTATTATTAGAAATTGTTTTGATGCATTACACAATCGACGACGAGGAGTTTTTACCTCAAGGATATTTAAAAAAGGAGATTTATAATCCCGAAACGACCAATGAATTAGCTAATCACTATTCAAAAATTATCACCACATTGGGTGAAGATGTTGAACGTGAAGGGTTATTGAAAACACCTGAAAGAGTTGCTAAGGCGATGCAGTTTTTAACGCACGGTTATAGCATGAATCCTGAGGATATTATCAAATCGGCCATGTTTCAAGAGGATTATCAGCAGATGGTAGTGGTGAAGCAGATTGAGATATTTTCGATGTGTGAGCATCATCTATTACCTTTTTTTGGACAAGCTCACATTGCTTATATCCCGCGTCATCATATTACTGGGTTGAGTAAAATTGCACGTGTTGTGGAGGTTTTCTCGCGCCGTTTTCAAGTTCAGGAACGCTTAACCACACAGATTAAAGATTGCATTCAAAATACGTTAAACCCGTTAGGGGTTGCAGTGGTTATTGAGGCTCAACACATGTGTATGCAGATGCGTGGGGTCCAAAAGCAGCACTCCGTAACTACTACATCCGATTTTACAGGAGCTTTCTTGAAAAATCAAGCCACAAGGAATGAATTTTTTAATATAATTGGATCAAATTTACATTAACAACTAAACGATCATCACATGAAAAAACTAGTTTTATTAGCACTATTTGCTGCAATAACCATGAAGGCAAGTGCGGTTTTAGGTATTGAGTTTGGCGTAAAGGCTGGTATCAATTCAACTCACTTTACAGCCGATAATTATAATGCAGAGGGAGTTACAATTAATAACATACAAGAGGATGCAAAATCGGGGTACTCTTTAGGTGTTTATGGATTACTCCCAATATCAAAGAAACTAAGATTTCAGCCTGAGTTGTATTATAATAGCAAAAATGGCTCTTCTGATTTAGTTGTCGATAACGTTCTTTATCCATCTAATATTGAGATTAAATCCTGGGATATTCCTCTATTGCTTAATTTAAAGGTAATTGATTTAAAAGTTGTTGAGATTTATGGGTTAGCAGGTCCAGCAGTATCTTTTTTGAGTAATCCTACAACAACCAATTTTAAGGAAAATTATAAAAGTGCGGCATGGAATTTCCAAGCTGGTGTAGGGGTTAAAATATGGCGAATCAATGTTGATACACGTTACGAGTGGGGATTATCAAATTTAAGTGATAATTTTGAAGATATGCCCGATTTTACTAGAAAGAGTAATTCTTTCCAAATAAATATTTCTTATAAGATACTTTAAGAAGCTTATTCAAAATTATAATAGCTCATTTAGCAACTGCTAGATGGGCTATTTTTTTAAAGAAAAAACCCCAAGAGAGAGTCGAAATCTCTTGGGGCAAACAGGGAATTATTATGAAATCAGGATTTATTTTTTTGTAATTTGTTGGGTGTAGATCTCATTATTCTCAGTTACAATTTTAACGATGTAATTTCCTTTTGGTAGATCATTAATGTTAATTACTGAGCCCGATTCAATATTTGATACTGATTTAACCGATTGACCTAATAAATTGTAGATGTTAACACTTGAAATCGCATCAATTGAGCTTAACGTTAAAGTAGAATTAGCAGCTGTTGGATATACAGCAGTTGCCTTGTTTGCAGGTGAAAGTGGTTTTATACCTGTAGGAGTATAAGCTTCTCCGTAAATTTTAAATTCCCAAATTGAGTTACCCCATGGTGTAGTACGCAGTATACTAGTAAGACGTACAAAGCGTGCAACACTACTGAAGTTATATAAACGGTCTATTCTATTTTCTCCAGCAGCCATATTGTTTTGCGCTGTTATTGGAGTCCAATCTATGCCATTTTCCGAACCTTCAATGATGTATTCTTTTGAGCTGGCAGTCTCCCAATAGATAATAAAATCTGTAATTACCTTTAACTCTCCTAGGTCTATTGTAATTTCTTGTGGATCGGTTGAAGCACTTTCCCATCTTGTTAGCAAGTTGCCATCGATAGCTTGTTGGCCATTGCCTGTTGAACTCGTTGCTGTTGCACCGATGGATAAATTAGCATTAGTTGGGAATACCTCAACTGTAGTGGTTGTAGATATTGCACCATTTGTTGCCGTAACGGTAAATATTCCTTTAGCCGTTGATTCAAATAGGCCAGTTGCACTAATTGTTGCACCTACACCATCAACACTCCAATTTGTAGTTTCTGTTAATGTAAATGGATCACCAATAAGATCAAATCCGGCTACTGTTAATTGTTGTGAAGCTCCCAATAAAATAGTGCTTTTGGCTGGAGTAATAGTTAATGTGGTTAATTCTGGTCCTGTTGCAGGATAAACCTCAAATTCGAAAATCTGGTATGCGTAAGGAAGTTGTCGAGTTACTCCTTGCATCATAATATAACGGCAACTAGTATTCAATCCTGTAATGACATCTGTCCTGTCACCGGCTGCTAACCCAACAAAGTCTTTTACTTCTGTATATGAAGAGTTGTCGTCAGAAACTAGTAGTTTATAATCTTTTGCATTTGCTGCCTCCCAGTAAATCTTTACGATGTCAACACTTTTAACAGAACCTAAATCAACGATTATCCAAGCGTCATCTACGTTTTGTGCGCCATCTTGCCAGCCCGATCCAGTTGTATTACCGTCAAATATTTGCGCTGGAGTTAATCCGCCTGATGTTGTTGCGGTTAAACCAGTGTATTTCTGCGCATAAGTAAATGTTGTTGCAAATAAAGCTACAACGAGCAGAAACCATTTGTAAGTAGTAAGTTGTTTCATAAATGTAATTTTTAATTAAGTGATTGTATAAAATAGGATAAAAAACAGGCAATAGTTGAATCGTCAGCTCAATTTGTTCTTTTAATTTCACAATATGGCGCCATCGATTTTTAACAAACTTATATGTTTGTTTGCATTTAAAATCAATTCAAATCTAAAAACGTATCAATGCAGTATCTTTTTGGTAGTAGTGTGATGATTTGATACGTTGTTGTTTTAAAAGGCTTTATTTTACTGGATTTTTATTTTCTGTAGCGTATATATCACGTATCCGTTTTTAGAAAGATATGCTTTGTTTTTACTATTTTGCATACTTTTTCTTATCTGGTTTAAGCGGATTAACGGAGGATATTAAAGGTTTTGTGTGTTAAATTATGTGAACGAAATAGGGCTGGGTAAGAGAATGTATTGTGGATGTGATTAAAAAAAGAAAGAGGCTACCCTTTTGGGGCAGCCTCCTATAATTGTCTTGAAATGTATTTTCTCTACTTCACCCCAAATCCCGCCATCTTCAAATCTTCCCAATAGGCAGGGTACGATTTAGCTACCACCTCTATATCTTCGATTTTAAATTTGCCAACCACTTGGCAGACAGGAGCAAAGGCCATCGCCATGCGGTGATCTTTATAGGTGGCAACAGATATCTTTTCTGTCTTAATTTTTTCGTGTTTCTCCACCATTTCTCCATTCCAACTCATGGAGTTGATATTATTGGTTGATATTTTATAACCAAACTTAGCCAATTCGGTAATGAGTGCTGTTATGCGGTCGGTCTCTTTAATTTTAAGGCTTTGTAAACCGGTGAATTCAAAATGGGTGTTTGTAAAGCAACATGTTACCACAAAGGTTTGGGCTAAATCGGGCTGATCAATGAAGTTATACTCCATCTTTTTCTGCTCTTTGGGCGCACCAGCAGGAAGACTCTTTTTGAACGAGAAATCGTGTTTTTCCAGAGTAACCCCTTGCTTGCTAAAGGTGGTTTTGATATTGAACTGTTTGAACAAATCGGCCACCTTACTATCACCTTGCCCACTCTCCGATTGCAATCCTAATAGTGTTACTTTATCTGTCCAATTATTGCTCAAGGCCAATATCTGATACCAGTATGAAGCGGCACTCCAGTCCGACTCCACCGAATATTGAATAGGCTTGTAGGCACTCTCTTTAATGGTGATTAAGTTACCTTTCATCTCGCACTGAGCTCCAAACTCGCGCATGATTTTTAGGGTGAGATGGATATATGGCTTGGAGATAATCTCGCCCGTTAGTTCAATTTCAAGACCGTTTGTGATGGTTGGGCCTATCATCAATAGTGCCGAAATATATTGACTACTAATGTTTCCCGGTAGAGTGAGTTTTTTACCTTCGAGGTTGCTACCCAAGATCTTAAGCGGCGGATATCCTTCTACTTCAGGATACTCAATTTTTGCTCCAAGTTCAATAAGTGCATCCACCAAAACTTTTATTGGGCGTTGCTTCATGCGCTCAGAGCCAGTTATGGTCCATTCGCCCACTACTTTTGATAAAAATGCGGTTAAAAAACGCATGGAAGTCCCCGCGGCACCTATGTCAAATTTATTGCCGTCAGAATTTAGTACCTCAAGCATTACTTTGGTATCGTCGCTTGGGGAAATATTTTGAACCTCGTATGGACTATAACTCAATGCATTAACAATAAGTACACGGTTGCTGATGCTTTTTGATGATGGCAATTTGATAGTGCAATTAGCAAGTTTTTCGGGTGCCGATATTGTGATGTTTTTCATTGTTTAAACGATTTTTAAGTAGTAATCAAAGGCCATAAAGATCTCTTCTCTTGAGCAGTCTTGATTTATTTGAATATCTCCAATTTTCTTTAAAAGAGTGAAGTTGATGCTGTTGCCTTCATTCTTTTTGTCGTGTTTCATATATTGGTAAAGCTCCTCGTAAATATCTTTGCCGAAGTTGATTGTGCCATAGATGGCCTCAACCATTTTTCTAACCTCCTCAACCTGTTTGAATGGGTATCCACATTTTAGGTGCGATAGGTAAAGCTCAATAACCACTCCATAAGCCACCGCGTAACCGTGCAAAAGATCTTTATCGTTTTTAAATGCCCACGATTCAAAGGCGTGACCAACGGTATGTCCCAAATTTAGGGCTTTTCTAATACCTTTCTCTTTCGGGTCTTGTTGCACAAAACGCTCCTTGATGGCGATAGATTCCCACACTAGAGTGTTTAATAATTCGATGTTGGTGATGCTCTCTTCGATTTTGAAAGTCTCAATTTTATCCCAAGTTTCAGGGGTATCTATTAAGGCGTGTTTGATCATCTCGGCATAACCCGATTTGATATTTTCGTTATTAAGCGTTTTTACAAAATTGATGTTTACTAAAACTGCCGCAGCATGCTGAAAGGTTCCAATTTCATTCTTTAACCCATTGAAATTGATGCCTGTCTTACCTCCTACCGATGCATCAACCATCGAGAGTAGAGTTGTAGGGATATTGATAAAACGGATGCCTCTTTTAAAGGTTGATGCTGCAAAACCACCCAAATCGCAGGGCATTCCACCACCTAGATTTATCAAAATTGATTGGCGATCGGCACCATTGTCTGCTAAGAATTTCCAAACAGAGGCAAGTGACTCCATGTTTTTATGATGATCGGTTGATCCGATGATATGTATATGATTTTCAGGCAAATCTACAGCCTCTTTAAAGAGAGGATATACAAAGTCAAACGCCTCTTTATCTGATAGTAAGAATAGTTTAGTGTGAGGGGTGGATTTTAAGATCTCCTTAACATCCGATGTGAAATCACTCGATAAAAATACATTAGATTCGGGTGAAACAAGTTTCTGCATAACTCTCTTTTTGAAATAATTTTGGGCAAAAATACTCTTTTTTGTTAACGGATACCTTTGAATGTTGATATTAATTGCCTCTAAATTGTGGTTTAGAAAATTTATTTGACACCCAAATTCGTTTTTTATTCTATAATAACGTGAGTTCGATGTAAGAGTTCAACCATTTACTTCTCATCGTTTCACTAGAACAACCATTTCAAGCCGTGGATGTAAGTTCACGGTTTTAAGTGATTCACATCCTCAT
>JAGPHP010000116.1 GCA_018055415.1 Breznakibacter sp.
CTGCTTATAATCGTTATTCATTAAAGCCGTATCGCCGTCATAAGCAGTAGGCGTATGAGTAGTTTTATTCAAATTCACATAGAATGCCCCTTTCACATCATTTAGGAAACGCCCTTCAACGCGACTGACCATCTGTTTGTAAAAATCCATTCCTGTTAAAGAGAAACGTTTAAACGACTCGCTTGAACCCAAAGCATAACCATCTAAAAAGCTAAAACTGCCCGTAGGTATCAAATCCTCTTTATACCCTACTCCCACTTTAAACTCACGCTCTTTTATCCATAAATAATCGGCTAAAACGCCCCATTTGCTCACATGATCTGAAAATCCATATCGATAATACCCACCCAATTTAAAATGATCGCTTAACGCCTCACTCGACACCAAACCCATCCCTAATGCCAATCCCTCTTCCCTGTTATAGTCAATAATCTTAGTATAATCTATCTTCAAATAACCTGCCGGCACATACCCTTCAGCAAGGGATCGCCCCAACTCAATGTAAGAGTCCAACTGATGAGATCGTCCAACGCTATCAATCTCTACATACGACGAACGCTCTTTTGCCGTAAGAGGAACTGGCCGAAACTGAGTTAATACGATAGAATCGGAGTGGCTATAATAATTTGGCTGAATAAACTTCTCACGAGCAAGGTGTTCTTTATCTATGAGTGGTGTCACATTAAGGTTGGTTAAATAGCTCTTTAAGTTTCCCACCAAAGGTAGCTCTTTGCCATCGGCATAAGTTACATTACCAAGTTCGACCTTTGCCTCTAAAAGCGATGGAAAAAAATAACCTGTAACACTCTCTTTTTCATAACTCTGAGTTAAGGATATTCCGTTATTCGTATCATCTGAATACCCTTTAGCATTTACCTTCACAATATCGTAACTACCACTTTTAATCTGAAAATAACCAGTGAGCGACTTAAAAGTTAACTTATGTTTGGGGGCAAAAGTAATGTGGTAAAGCGTATCGCCGTTTGCGGTATGAAGAGTATCTCGCAATTGGAACTCATACATTTTTAAACCCAAAGGAGAGATTGGGTTTAAAAAATCGGTATTGAAGAGACTAATATAACTTTTATAAAACGCAAAGGGCTGAATTTGCGAAGGCATAAACTCCAATGCTGGTTGTCTGAATCCGCTCGTGCGACCAGTAATAACACGTTCTAAACTACGTCCATTTTTAATATGCACCCGCTCTGTAACCGACTCTATGAGCAACAAATGGTTCACTCGTGCATAATCAACCAGTTGCTCTTTTTCCGATCTCTTCAAACGCGCATTGACCCTATTACTATCAACATCAAACACCATTTTATTATAGATGTAGCAGCTATAATCGATATTTTGATCGGGATTAGAAGCTAGAAAACGGTTGCGCACCTGCGCCATGACATCGTATCCATTTTGGTATGTCGGAACCACAATCACATCTTCCAAATGGTAATTTAGTTCATCTAGTTCAATAATGGAAGAGGTCTCAACCAAACCTTTTGACAAAATCTTATCCTTTAAGCTTATGCGCTTAAATGCAATTGAATCAACACTTTCATCGAGCGTGAGAGTAAAAAAACCCGTTACATCAGACGTTAATATCCGTGGACTTCCCTTTACAATTATGGAGACATACGATAAAGGGAGACCCGTTTGCGAACTTACCACTTGCCTTTTTACTACTCGACTTTTAGGTATAGTATCATCCTGACCAACAACCCGATACGAGGTTAGTAGAAATAAGATGAGTAGTGCTAATTGTTGCATTATTTATTGTAGTGGCAAATGAACCGCAAAAATAGGAATTGTAATCGTCTATCAATAAACAATTTGAAAAAAGTAGTACTGAATTATTTATTAGAACAACAAAAATGGAGTTATACCTAGTTGCCCTCTAAATCAGGAACATCCAAATCAACAAAGTATTCACTAGGCGTTTTGCCCGTATATTTCTTAAAAGCTCTATTAAATGCACTCTTTGAATTAAATCCCGAATTGTAAGCGTGGTATAAAAAGGTTTTAGACTGATTTTTATCCTCCTTTAAAATCCGTATAAAGCACTTGATTCTGTAGGCATTAACAAAATCGGCAAACGATGTTTTAAGTCCTTCATTCAACAATCGCGACACGTAATTGGTGTTTGTACCCAAAGCCTGAGCCAGATCAGACAACGAGAGCTTGGCATTAGTGAAAACCTCTTTCTCTTCCATCAGGTAGATTAAGCGAGGTTTTAAGATCGTCCAGCTATCCTCCTCATCCTCAACTTTTACCGTCTCGCTTGGGTTGAAGGTTTTTATCTTTCCTTTAATAGCATAACTAATAAAGTAGAGCAGTGCTTTAATCTCAAGAAGTATTAACAATACCCCCATCTCAATCCATATCAAATTCTCGAGCCAATCGCGAACAAAAAGATAATCGACCTTAAAAAGGAGTAAAATACCTGCTAAAGCAAATAGAGCCAACGTAAACCAGCCAAGAATGATCCATCCTCTAAAAAGAAGATATTTCCACTCGGCAATCTCTTTTCGCATCTTACGGATTAAACCTACTGCCTTATAAGCAAAAAAGATATTTACAAACAAACCGTAACCATAAAGCGCTATAGACAAATAACTTAGCGTATTATCTACCAGTAAATCGTGTACGATATTCGTTGATATTAACAGTATCGGAAGTTGCACCAACAATGGAATGGCAGTAAGCAGATAGCTCCATCTAAACTTGCCCGAAGCATAATCACTCTCGAGCCAATAGTACATAAGTGGCCCTAAGAAACTGTAAAGCACCGCTGGAAGCAAAAAGGCTTTTGGGAAAAACTCAAACCCCTCGGCATTACTAAAAATCAATCGGAAGAGAAATCCAATAAATATGATCGACAATATGATGAATGGATATTTGCTGCGAGTAAACGAAAATGCCACAAAAAGAATTTTAGCAGCCTCAATAAGCAACAATATAAACACCAAGTGGCGCCACATCAGGCCTATCGACAAATCCTCCCAACTCTCTACTCGAGAGATTACAACACTCTCCGTTTTGCTATTCACAAAGGCTCTGTTACTTTTAGGGCCGCCATCAAAACGTCCCTCCGAACTAGCCCAATCACCTCGATTAAACTTATATTCAAATCGGCTAAGTCCCTTTCCAGCAAAGCCTTCAAAAGTTCCATCGCTCATGCGCTTCATCTCATACTCTGGATCGCCTGCACTCCAATTATTAAACGAACCCGAAACATATATCCTAGCATCCGATGGCGTATAGCTTGGTACGCTAATTAACACCAACTTCACTGGCGGATAAAATAGCTTATGCAAATCTTCCCAGGTCTTCACCTCAAAGGTGTAATCAAATGTAGAGTCGCTTGGCGAAAACTTGCGATTCTCCATATACTCTCCACTCTCACCCCCTTCCGATGTAGCCCAACTGCCTCTATTTATTTTAAAGGCCACCTCTTCGCCTTTAGGCATATTCAAGGTTAAGCGCATCGTGCCGTCTGGAAAAGATCGAAACATGCAACTTTTGTCCGACAACTTCCAACTATTCATCGTTCCCGACAGGTAAATAGTATCCTGAACAGGTGTGTAAACGGGCTTTTTGGTTATTATAAAAGTAATTTGCGTTGCATCAGCTGCCGAGAGTGGTAATGATGAGCCAAACATCATCAACATCACCAAAAATGAGAGCAAAAAATATCGTAAATTTACAAAGACCATTATAGCAGATTATTAGAACCCCACAAAAAGAAACACTTGCAGTGAGTCAAAAAACTCAAGCGCACACAAATATACAAAAAACAATAAAATTTGTCACTTTTATCTAACAATCAATACCACTCTAAATTTAGTTAAATTCGCTGTTTAGCACTAAAGCCGCGGCTCCAAACACTGCTCCATGCTCCAAAAAAGATACCTCAATCGAGAAACGCTCATAGATTGGCTTGTACGGAAACGTTTGCAAAGAGGCCATTAATCCACCCTGAAAATACTTAAATCCATTGGCCACCGTCCCTCCAATCACCACTTTTTCGGGTGCCAACACAAAAAGAACCGTATTTATTAGTTTTCCCAAATGAACACCAAACTGATGAAAGTGGTTTAGAGCCCATTTGTCACCCTTTTCGGCAAGTAAAAAACACTCTTTCCCGCTCATCTCGGCCTCGCGCAAAAAATATTTATTCGAGCAGTAGGCCTCAAAATCGGCATCCAAATAAGGAATACCACCAATCTCACCTGCGCACCCTAGAATCCCCGTATGCAAACTCCTATTCGTCACCACACCAGCTCCAACGCCCGTTCCTAGCGTAATTCCCACCAAACTCTTCACCTGGCCGCCTTTCCCAAAAAAGAACTCACCCAGCGCAAAACAGTTGGCATCGTTATTTATAAAAACTGGACAATTAAAACGGTTGCTCACCTCCCGCCTCAGCTCATAATTGCGCCACGCCGGTATGTTATTAATATTAAATATTCGTCCATTCTCCACATCAATCAAACCCGGAACCCCAATTCCAATTCCTCTACAACTTCCATCAATCACCTCATCAATCAAGGCACACAGAGTATCCAACACCTCCTCAGCACTCCTGTGCGCACCCGTGGGCCCTTCGGTATATTTCACCAACTCGCCGTTTCTAATTAATCCCACTCCCATCGATGTTCCACCAACATCAACGCCAATAATCGAATCTCGTTTATCCATCTTTTTTAAGCTTTTTTCAAAGATATTAAATTAAAATCTACAAACAAATCTCCCTTTTTTTTAGTGTGGGCGTGCCGCCAGTGGCCATTTTTTTGTACAGACATCGCATGCGATGTCTCTAGCCACCTTTACAGGGTTTCCACCTACGCGCTCCGCCACTCCAAGCCTCGGGCAACTAATTTAAAAAACCTGAAACAGAAAAGGCGACCCTACTGAGCCGCCCTTTCATATTATTTCAAAATAAGACTATTTTTTTACCACTTTGAAAACCTTGGTAACGCCGTTCGCATTTACCGAAACAATGTAAATACCATTCGCTTTCGAGGTTAAATCAAGAACCGTTTCACTTGAAGAGACGATAATATTTCCTGTAATATCGCGCACAACAACATGAAGCTCAGAGTCCTTCTCAACACCCTCAATTTTAAACAACCCAGTTGACGGATTTGGAGTTACACTAACCTCCGCAACTCCCAACTTATCAATTTCCATAGCAAGTAAAACCGTCAAAGTTCCATTTGTAATCAAAATATTGTAGTTATTAGAGGTTGCACCATTTGGAATGATTGGATAATCGCCCGCAGGAGATAACTCCGATGCCGCACAAATTGCCGAAGGCTGTGTTAACAAGTCCGATGCATCATCACCTGCAACAAAACCGCTATAGGTAAATGTAAAGGTTGGGTTTGCCTCACCGGTATTACGCGTTTTATCTTCGGCAGTAATTAACAAAGGCACTTTATTAATGGTAAGGGTGCCATTTGTATACGTAATTGCGTAATTAGTTGCCGCAGCACCCGAAGGCGTTATAGCATAACTATTCGCAGCCGAGCTCGCAGTTGCACTACATGAGGCGGTTGGCAAAGTAGTTAAGTTGGCCACCGACTCTCCAAAAATAAAACCACTGTATGTAAAATCAAAAGCCGGATTCGCTGTTCCGTAATCTCTCGACTTATTATTGGCTTTAATATTCAAATCGGCTTGTGTTACTGTTAACACCCCTTTGGTATAACTAAATTCGTATTTATCAGAAACACCTCCAGAAGCCACCACATCATAATTTCCTACGGTAGAATTTGTAACAGCCGTGGATGAAGCTGTTGGTTGTGTAGTCAAACTCGAAGCTGTTTCGCTATTTACAAATCCGCTATAACTCACCGTAAAGACAGGATTTACAGCTCCATATTTACGTGAAGCACTCGATGCAGTTACCGATAGTGGAGCTTTTGCAATTGTAATTGGCTGTTCAACAGGCGTGGCCTCGCCATACTGACTGTTACCCGCAATACACGTTTAAGGATAATGTTAAGCATATAAGGCGTGGCCTCGCCATACTGACTGTTACCCGCTTGTGAAGCCGTAATAGTAACAGTACCCGATTTTAAAATATGCAAATTTCCACCAACAATAGTGGCAATTGATGTATTTGAGCTAGCGTAAGTAACCGTTCCACCAGGAGCAGTAGCGCCTAAAGCAAAATCAGCATCGCCATACTTTTTATTGGTTGGTAGGGAGTTGAATGTGATTGTTTGAGATTGCTTGGTTATAAAACTCAACTCATTACTATAATATGTGATGCCACTCGAAAGAACTTTAACTCTGAAGAAATATTGTTGACCCAAAGTTAAGCCTGTCAGTGATTTTGTAAGAGTAATATTTGGTGCTGTACCAGATGTTGAGGCAGCAACTGTTGTAGTATAGTTATTTGTCGATGTTCCATATTGAAACTCATACGAAGTGATTGATGCGCCTTTAGTATCTACCGTTCCATTTAATTGTGCCGAGGTAGTTGCCACCAAACTAGCCGCAACAGTAGTAGGATTTGGCATTAATGGCGCTTCATAAGCACCAATGTCGGCAACACCAACACGCGAATTACCTCTCTGATCCAACAAAACCGCACTTGAAGCAGCATCAATAGCCAAACTACCCGACTGCAAAGCACATGTTTGTATTCCACCACCATAATCGGCTAATGCCAATACTTTCACCTGTGTTAATAGATCTTTGCTCTGAAGATCGGATGCCAGAGAAGCAGGTAAGTTTGAGGTAGATAAATTATACCCTTGTGATGCAAAGACACATCCTGGCGATGTTGTAAAGTCTTTAATTGTGGTTGTTCCGTAGATATTACCTGCAACAATTGAATTTTTAATAGTTACACCCGGCGAGGTAAATAGGTTTAACCCACCTGCGTTAATTGCAAGAGCACCACCACCAGTAACGTTACCAAAAATGGTACAATGCTCAATGGTTACATAACTAAACTCATCATAAACATCTAACGCACTACCCCCATCTTCGGAGTAGTTATTATAGAGTGTACAATTTTTCATATTTAAGTTACCTAACAATGCAATTGCGCCACCTTTAGCTTCTGAGCCTTGTGTGCGGCAATTTGAGATGGTGCAATTTTCCATATTCAACCCGGCATCTACAGCGGTCGTAAATAAAATTCCACCACCCATACCGCCAGTTGAAAGAGCATCAAGAATATGTAAATTCTTTAAATAAACTGTTCCTGTTTCAGGGGAGATCTCAAACACACGAACAAGGTTGTTGCCTGAAATCTTTATTCCCGAAGCATTGGTGCATTGAATTGTAATGGCATTTGGAACCATTAACGTGCTCGCAAGAGTTATCGTTCCTGTTGCTGTTATATTTACAACATCGCCCGCAACTGTTGCACTGGCAATAGCCTCTCTAAGCGACCCGGCGCCTGAATCGTTGGTATTTGATGCCGTATAAGTTGTTGCCGACAAATAGCTGCTTATCAACAAAGAAATGGCTAATATATATTTTCTCATCTATTTATAGTTTTTAAAAGATTAGGGACGTCTTGGGAAATTGCCTTGAACGCAAATAATGTAATTGATGGCAACATACGGTTGCATATTATTATGCGGCTGAGAACCACCTGCTATTTCTGTATTTTGAGGACCACTATAAGTAGCACCTGACCCCATTTTAGCATTAGAACTAGCTGCATACTCATATCCTCTAGTAATATTCTTAGCAGGACAACTAGCAATTGGAGTGTTTGAATCGCCACTATTTGTATTAACTCCTAGGGTTAACGTGGCCTGATGTGTATGCGCTGGCAACTCTGAGGTTAT
>JAGPHP010000117.1 GCA_018055415.1 Breznakibacter sp.
AAACATCATAGATAAAACGCTCACAGATGGCCCAATTTTCTCTAACAAATACTCCAATAAATACAGCGTAAAGGTTGATGAACGACTCTTTTTCAACCGATATTCCATTTATCGATCAGATATCATCTCAACAATCAAATCAGATACTTTTTCGGTGCAGGTAGCGCGCGATCTCTATATTACCAAGAGTTACACCGACTCCATGTATCTGCAAATGGACACATCAAAAGTTAAAACGCGTGGTAAATATCTCTATAGCGATTGTGGCTATTATTACTTTAAAAAGATCATTGAAAAGAGCTACAATACTACTCTTGACACAGCAATATCAAACTATTTCACCTTGCCGCTAGGGATGTTTCACACAACATATAACCCTCTGAATAAATTTCCTATAAATCAAATAGCGCCCACCGAACAAGATCTGATGTTTCGAAATCAAACGGTGCGCGGATTTGTGCATGATCCCGGAGCGGCCATGCTAGGTGGAGTTGGTGGGCATGCTGGGCTATTTTCAACAGCGTCTGATTTAGCCATTATTCTACAAATGTATTTGAATGGAGGAACTTATGGAGGGAAAAGATATCTAAACGATTCTACAATTACTCGATTTGCAACCATGCAATTCCCCAATAACCGTCGTGGATTAGGTTTCGACAAACCCGAACCAAACGCAAAAAAGATAAACCCCGTGAGCAACTACTGCTCACTCCAATCTTATGGCCACTCGGGCTTTTCAGGAACACTTGTTTGGGTTGATCCGAAATATGATCTCATTTACATATTCCTTTCAAACAGAATTCATCCAAATGCATACAATAAAAAATTGATTAAAATGGACATCCGCCAGCGGGTACAAGACGTTATCTATCAATCCATTATCGAATAGATTAATAATAACTTCCCCCGACTCCATTTTATGCTATCAAAATAATTTCTATCTTCGACTTAACAAACTACGCATCTGAAGGATTAAAAAACTTACAGATTACAAAACCAAAATTACATGAAACAGATAATACTTATCCGCCACTCTAAAGCTGAAGATCGTAGTTTACAACAAACCGACTTTCAACGAAACATTATTGAACGAGGTCAGAAAGATGCGGCTAAGAAAGCGCTCCAACTCTTTAAACTCGAACCTTCCATCGATTTAATGATTTCGAGCGACGCCCCACGCGCACTTCAAACCGCCGAGATATTTGCTAAAACGTATAAAATAGATACCAGCAAAATTCAACTCGAACACTACCTTTATAACGATTACGAACCGTCTGATTTGCTTCATACCATCAATCAAATTGACAACAGCTGCCAAACGGTAGCCATCTTTGGCCACAATCCAAATATTGCTTATTCAGCGGTAGCTTTTTGTGCACAACGCATCACCGAGTTTCCTACATCGGCCGTAGCGGTCATCAATTTTGAGGTAGATACATGGGCCGAAGTGAGCTTAGGTACCGGCTTCTTAACTCATTTACTCGACAAATAGAGTGACACGTATTGGCCTCCTTAGCGACACGCACTCTTTCTTTGATCCAAAACTTCCTGAGCTCTTCAAAAACTGCGACCAAATATGGCACGCCGGCGACATTGGTAACTACCAAGTAATAGAGCAATTACGCGCCATAAAACCCCTCGTAGCCGTTGCTGGCAACATCGACGACCAGCTCACCCGCACCGAATTTGGCACACACAAACGCTTTGAATGCGAAGAGGTTGATATCCTTCTTACTCATATTGGCGGCTATCCAGGCAAATATGCTCCCGAAGTGCGTAGTCACCTCAAGAGTTTCCCACCAAAACTTCTCATCTCGGGACATTCGCACATTTGCAAAGTGCAGTACGACAATCGCTTGAAAATGCTCACCATCAATCCCGGTGCCGCTGGTAACCACGGCTGGCATACCGTAAAAACAATAATCAGATTTGTAATCAATGGCTCAAATATTGAGCAAATGGAAGTCGTTGAGTGGTAAAGTTTTAATTATTTGGGGGTGCCGGCAAAAGGCCAATCCCTGCTTCTATTATATTTCTACCGTATTTCAAAATTCCTTATTTATTAGGCCTTTTGCCGTCGGGCTATCCGCAGTAGTCCTCGCACCGTTACGCAAGCTCCACGGTGCTGTGGGCTACTTGCTCCTATCCCTCACCCAGCCACCGCAAATTCTTTCATGATTCAAAAATCTCTATCTCGCCGATATTTATCTCTATAACTTCAAAATTGATATTTCAACGTGAGTTCGATGTAAGAGTTCAACTATTTACTCCTCATCGTTTCACCAGAACAACCATTTCAAGCCCTGGATGTTAGTTTACGGTTTAAAGTCATTCACATCCTCATCAATTACTTGGGTTAGTGGCACTCGGCTATTAATGGACGTTACAACGGTGGGTAAATATCAGTTAATGGTTACATAATCTTTTATTTACCCCAACCAAAGAAGGACGGAATAGATTTAATCCATTTTCCCCATCAACCAAACAAGGACGGAATAAATTCCATCCCTACCACGTCGGCCGAACCTACAGTTCTTGGAAGTGTTGTACTATGGAGTGCCATAGGCTCGGGAAGCGGTTAAGTTAAGAGTTAATATCATTCCGCCACTGTCGGGGTTTTCAACCACCAACAAGGTTCCCTCCTGCCCCGACAGTGGTTGAAAACCCTGTTGGTGGCTCAACTTGATGACATTGAACGCGCGGGAAGCCACAGATTTATGTCGTATTAAGGTTGAATAAACCGCGTACATAATTCATCTATATCCCACATATATCCCACGTATATCCCACGTATATCCCACGTATATCCCACGTTTTTATATCAAAATGTGGAATATACTATTTATATACCTATGTAATAGATGTATTTAAGATGAATTACACCCAACGAATGAGTGAATATTCTATTGCTATGGCATAGATAAAGGCACTATAAAGGGAAGGATTTAATCTTAGATCGAACTCACGTTATTTCAATGACTTTAAAATTTCGATAGATGTAACTGCAACCATCAAAACTGGGTATCCGAAAAATGAAATTAATACAAAATTGCACCATAAATAACTCTCTATTTTAAATTTGATACGCCGATAAATCGTACTTTTGCAACCAACAATTTCCAATTATGGCAAAAAATATATCAACCGAAGTAATAGCAGAGAAAGTCATTCTGGTGGCAGTAAAAACCCCCGATATGAATGAAAATCAACTTCATGAATATCTCGATGAACTAGAATTTTTGTGCGAAACGGCTGGTGCGGTACCCGTAAAACGTTTTACTCAAAACTTAGCGATGATTGATAATCGCACCTTTGTGGGAACGGGTAAGCTTGATGAAATCTTGGAATATAAGCGTGCAAACGACATCAACTTAATTGTTTTTGACGATGAATTAACGCCTTCGCAACTTCGTAATGTGGAGAATGTATTAGGCTGTAGAATATTAGATCGCACGCATCTCATATTAGATATTTTTGCTAAACGTGCTCGCACAGCACATGCCAAAACACAGGTAGAACTTGCACAATATAATTACCTATTACCACGCTTAACCCGCATGTGGACTCACCTTGAGCGCCAACGTGGGGGTATTGGTATGCGCGGCCCTGGCGAGAAGGAGATTGAAACCGACCGCAGGGTTATTCGCGATAAAATTACAAAACTGAAGGAAGATTTAAAGCTGATTGATCGCCAAATGGCTACACAGCGCCAAAACCGTGGCCAAATGGTGCGCGTGGCGTTGGTGGGATATACCAATGTGGGCAAATCGACCCTCATGAATGCGTTAAGTAAATCGGAGGTTTTTGCTGAAAACAAACTCTTTGCCACTCTTGATACAACTGTTCGCAAGGTGGTGATTGGGAATCTGCCATTTTTGGTTTCCGACACGGTAGGCTTTATCCGTAAACTGCCTCACCATTTGGTTGAATCATTTAAATCAACTCTCGACGAAGTTAGAGAAGCCGATATTTTGCTGCATGTGGTAGATATATCGCACAAAGGTTTCGAGCAGCAGATTGATGTTGTAACTCAAACTCTTCACGAAATAGACAAAAAAGACAAGCTTAACATTTTAGTCTTTAACAAAATAGATGCTTTTACTTATGTCAAAAAGGACGAGGATGACTTAACTGAAGTTAAGCGAGAAAACTACTCGCTAGAGGAGTTAAAAAACTTTTGGATGGCAAAACAGACTCAAAGCATCTTCATATCGGCAAAAGAGAAGGCTAATTTCGACGAACTTAAACAAGTCCTTTACGAAGAGGTAAAGAAGATACACGTTACCCGATTCCCATTTAACGACTTTTTATTTAGTGCCGATGAAACATTTGAGAATCTTGAATAGGATTTAATCCCCAATATATAACTATTCTTGTTCTCGAAAATCAACAGGAAGCATTAGTACAAACTCAGATCCTTCGCCTAAAATTGAACTTACAGTTATTTCTCCATGCATTTTATGCGCTAGGTTTAAAGAAATGGAAAGCCCCAAACCCGTACCTCTAAAAACACGATTATCATCAGATGCAAACTTCTTAAAACGATCAAAAATAAAAGGAATATTCTCTTTGGAAATTCCAATACCACTATCTTTAACCCTGAAATAAAGATTGTGATCGAGTAAACTTACATCTAACAAGACATATCCCTTATCGGTAAACTTAAATGCGTTACTAACGAGGTTAATCAAAATTTGACGGACACGCCTTGAGTCGCTATAAAGATTTAAAAGAAGCGATGATAAGTTATTGCTTACAATGAATTTAACCTCCTGTTTATGTTTTGTCATACCCATTACACTATCAAGCTCCGATAAAAAAGCATTAAGTGAGAACCACTCATTATGCAGTTCAAGCTGATTTGCTTCAATTTTTGACAAATCTAATATATCCTCTATAAGTGCCATTAGAGCCTCGGCATTAGAGGTTATTGCCTGCATAAAGCTATGTTTATCCTCTGAGCTCAAATCATCATCACTTAACAAACTTGAGAATCCAATAATTGCGTTCATTGGTGTTCTAATTTCGTGTGACATATTTGCTAAAAAGGCTGATTTTAAACGATCAGACTCTTCAGCCTTTTCTTTTGCACTCTTGAGTTCATAGGTTCGTCGCTCAATCTCGCCCTCCAGATGATTTTGATGTCTTTCTAACTCTCGCTTTTGTGATTCAATTTTTTCAGTTCTCTCGTTAACAGCTTGTTGAAGTAATAACTTTTCGCGCATTAATCGACGAGTTCTATGAATTATATAGAGGTAAATTAATCCTATGATTGTAAAAAACTCAAGCAAATAAAACCAATTAGATTTATAAAAAGGGGGAGTTATTATAAGAATTATTTTTTTACCCGTTTCATTCCAACCGCCATCGTTGTTAGATCCCTTAATACGTAAAGTATATTCTCCCGGATTTAAATTAGTGTAAGTAACCTCTCTTTTATTGTTAATATAGTTCCAATCCTGATCAAATCCTTCGAGAAAATAGGCATATTGATTCTTATGGTTATTCACATAATTGAGAGCTGCAAACTCAAAAGTAATAACAGATTGAGAATAACCAAGTACAATTGTATCAACTAAATTAATACTCTTGCTCAATACCGAACTAGGTCCCTCCAAAGCCATTGATTTATTGAATATTTTAAAATCTGTAAGATAGATAGGAGGTATTACCTCGTTATCCTTTACACTCTCGGGATTAAAAAAGCTAAATCCATTTAGTCCACCATAATAGAAATTACCATTTCTACTTCTAACCTGCGACGTATAATTAAATTCGTTCGAAAGTAAACCGTCACTTGCATCATAATTTCGGAAGACTTTTTCAACAGTATTAAAGCGCGAAAGACCCTTATTTGTACTCACCCATATATTACCTTTATCATCCTCTAATATTCCCATTACAGCATTTCCCCTAAGCCCCTCATGCTCACCATAATAGACAAAATGTCCACTTTCACGATCCAGACGATTTAGCCCCATATCAGTTCCTACCCAGAGCGTATTTGCCTTATCCAAAAATATATCGTAAATCCACGACCCATAGATTCCACTTTTATCGTAGCGCTTAAAAACCTCACTTTCAGGATCATACAAAGTCAACCCATTACGAGTTCCTACCCAAACACGTCCATCGAAATCAAGAGTTAATCGGAAAATATCGTTATTGCATAGTGACGTAAGATCATTGGGGTTATGAACAAACCTTTTGAGCTTGTGTGTTTGAGGATCCATAATATGTAGGCCTGCCCCCATGGTTCCTACGTATAAATTGCCTTGCGTATCTTCGCAAAATGACCACACATTATTACCCCCTAAACTCGAAGCATCACCACGTTTATGAATAAACTGCTTCACCGTTCTTCGAACTGGATCAAACCGTACAAAACCCTCACGATACGTTCCAAACCAGATTATACCTTTAGAGTCAACAAATATCTCGGCGACAACAGAATTAAGTGCACTTGGTAAGAAATCTGGCTTTGATAGCTTCATACTCTTTTGGTCCAACATAAAGACTCCATTCCCATCTGTTGCTATCCAAATATTCCCTTGTTTATCTTCACTCAAACCTAAAACCGACCCTGTAGATACAGGCAAATTAGTTGAACCATCTAACACTGTTTTAAACTTAGTATCATTCACATTAAGCCGATTTATTCCACCTGAAAAATTGCCGACCCAAAGGTTTTTATCCCTATCGAGATAGAGTGAAAAAACCTGATTATTAGCTATACTTTTGGGATTTAAGATATTATGAAGATGTTGGATAAACTTATTTTCCCGTTTATCATATAAAAATAACCCGCCATGATCGGTGCCAATCACAAGCAAATCAGCACCATATCTTACAAACGAGGTTATTGGATAGTTTGCAATATAATAATTAGCAGCACTACTCTTAATATGGTTTATTTTACGAGTATTTACATCCATATAGAGCAAACCCACTTCGGTACCAAACCATAGTTTACCCTCGTCAAGCATTAAGTGACAATAAGTTGAGTTTCGAATATCTCCTTGATAGTCGGGATAAACAATATAATTTTCAAATTGCTCTTTTACCCTATCGTAATAAATAATCATCCCCTCCGAAGAGCCAATCCACAAATTTCCTTTTCCGTCTTCAACAATAGAGTTAACGTAGTCGCTTCCAATCCAATTTTTTCTATTTGATTGAACTTTAAATTGCTTGAATTTGTGTGTTTTCTTGTCGAATAAGTTCAGACCACCGCCACTAGTCCCAATCCACAAACAACCTTTTGTGTCTTCGTAAATTGTACGAATATCATTACCACCTAAAGAGGTTGAATCATTAAGATTTTTTTCAAATCGAGAAAAGCTCTCCCGCTCACGGTCAAATAGATTTAAACCATTGTACCCATTTCCAACCCACAAATTACGATCTCGATCTTCGTAAATAACAGTGACCATATTGGCGCACAACGACGAAGAATCGTTTGGATTATTTCGGTAAATGCGAAAATTAGAACCATCAAACTTATTCAATCCATTATCGGTACCAAACCACATAAATCCATAACTATCTTGAAAAATAGAATGAACTGTGTTTTGCGACAATCCGTCTTCAACTTTATAATGTGAAAATGAGAAGTTTATCTCTCCAAAAACAGAGAAACAAATTGTAAATATGTATAGAGAGAGAATGACAAAACGAAACCTCATTGCATGTTCTTAAAATGAGAGATTAAGTTACATTTATTTTGAGTAAAATCAAAAAAAATGTTAAAAACATCACGTT
>JAGPHP010000118.1 GCA_018055415.1 Breznakibacter sp.
TTGCCTTATTTTCGGCACGACCCATTTTAACAAATACTTGAAGCGACTTGTTGAAACGGTCGTCGCGGTTAGTATCTAGCAATAGAAGGTAACCCATAATGATGTTACCAGCCATTTCAACTAGGCGGCGAGCATGAAGATCGAGATACTCTTGATCTTTCACGTCGGTTACCATTTTTACGGCTTTGGCGTACTCTTCGGTCATGCCAATAAGCGTGCGACGGTAGCCATGAAGCTCTGGTTTAAGATCCATTGCTTCGTACTCGCGGATACGCTCAAGGTAGCCATCGGTAGTTACGCCACGAATTGCTGCAACTACTTGAAGTTGAGTAGTTCCCTCGTAAATTGAGGTAATACGAGCATCGCGGTAGATACGCTCTACAGGATAATCTTTCATGAAACCTGAACCTCCGTGGATTTGGATAGCATCGTAAGCCAATTGGTTACAATATTCAGAGGACATACCTTTAAGAAGCGGGGTGAAGAAATCGGCCAAACGTTGGTATTTCTTCATATCCTCTTTTTCGTCTTTCTCTAAAGAGCGTTTTTCGGAGATAGCCATGTAGCATTTGTAAATGTCAACCAAACGAGATGTTTCGTACAAAAGGGTACGAGATGCATCGAGTTTAGCCTTCATGGTAGCTAACATTTCATAAACGGCTGGGAATTGAATGATGCTTTTGCCAAACTGCTTGCGCTCATTAGCATAGTTAAGTGCTTCGCGGTAAGCGGATTCGGAAACTCCAACCGACTGTGCACCAATACCTAAGCGAGCACCATTCATCAATGCCATTACATATTTGATAAGTCCCATTTTGCGAGAACCAACTAACTCGGCAGGCGCATCTTTGAAAACTAATTCGCATGTTGGAGATCCTTTGATACCCATTTTGTTCTCTAAACGACGAACGATAACAGCTTTGTGATTACGATCGTAGATGAACATTGATAAGCCACGACCATCGTTGGTACCAGCCTCAGAACGAGCCAAAACAAGCGCCACGTGACCATCGCCATTGGTAATAAAACGCTTAACACCATTCAGGTACCACTTGCCATCTTTTTCGTTAGCACGAAGTTGAACGGCTTGTAAGTCAGAACCTGCATCAGGCTCTGTCAAGTCCATTGCCGCTGTTTCGCCACCGCAAATACGAGGCAAGAAACGCGATTTTTGGTCTTCTGTCGCAAACTCGTTAATGGTTTCGGCACAATCTTGAAGTCCCCAGATGTTTACAAAACCAGCATCAGCACGCGAAACGATATCGGCCGCCATGATGTAAGGAATGATAGAGAAGTTAAGACCGCCATAAGTACGAGGCAGAGTAATACCCATTAAGCCCGCTTTTACAAGGGCATCGAGGTTTTGTTGAGTGCCTTTGGCATAAACGACCTCGTTGTTAACGATGTGTGGACCTTCGTGATCAACACTTTCGGCATTTGGAGAGATGATATCGCCACAAATTTCGCCCACAATTTCAAGTACTTTTTCGTAGCTATCCATTGCATCTTCAAAATCGTGTGGAGCGTAATCAAACTTATCTTTGTCAGCAAAGTTGTTCTCTTTTAAAGTCACAACCTTTTGCATTAAAGGGTGTGTTAAATGAAACTTTAATTCGGGATTATCTAGAAAAAAATTCGCCATAGTATTTTACTTTTTATCGGCTCTCGCCTAAATTTCAATAATTAAATTGTTAATGAAAAGCGAAAAGCTCTATTTTGAGTTTTTCTTATAATATTTTATCAACTTAGGGATTACTTCCATCACGTTGCCAGTGATTACATAATCGGCTAATTTGTTAATTGGCGCCATTGGATCGTCGTTAATGGCAATAACCATGCTCGACTCCTCCATACCGGCTGTGTGCTGAATTTGGCCAGAGATGCCGCAAGCAATATACAATTTAGGACGAACTGTAACACCCGTTTGGCCAATTTGACGTTCGTGCTCGGCATAACCAGCATCAACAGCTGCCCGCGATGCACCCACTTCGGCACCTAAAACTTCGGCCAATTGGTAAAGCATATCAAAGTTCTCTTTGCTTCCCATACCGTATCCACCTGCAATAATGATCGATGAGTTTTTGATGTTCACTTTAGATTTCTCCATGTGACGCTCAATCACTTTAACCACTAAATCTTCAGGTTTTAGGATTTTGTCGATATCAATCTGCTCTACTTTTGCTTTGTGCGATGCTGAGAAAATCTCTTTCTTCATCACACCTTCGCGAACGGTAGCCATTTGTGGGCGACAATCAGGGTTGATGATGGTTGCCACGATGTTACCACCAAAGGCAGGACGAATTTGATAAAGAAGATTTTTGTATGTCTTGTTATCCTTTTTCTCTTCGTGGTCACCAATTTCAAGCGAAGTACAATCGGCAGTTAAACCGCTGTAAAGAGCCGATGAAACGCGTGGACCTAAATCTCTACCAATAGACGAAGCGCCTAAAAGAGCAATTTGTGGTTTAATCTCCTTAAAAAGAGATACGATTACCGATGTGTGTGGAAGTGTGGTGTAAGGAGCTAATGCTACATTATCGCCAACATGTATAATATCCGCACCATAAGGAGCAATTTGACTCGCAATACCACTTATATTATGACCCAAAACAACTGCTTCGAGTTGACATTTTAATTGATTAGCTAGTGAACGACCCTTGGTAAGTAACTCCAAGCTTACGTCAACCACTTTGCCATCTTCTAATTCGCAAATTACAATTACGTTATTCATCTGAATGTTATGTTTCTGTTACGTAAATATCTATTTATTAACCAATTGTGTGGTTGGCGATGAGCTCTTTAACCAACTCTTCGATTTCAGCATCGGCAGGAGTTAATTTTTTAGACTCTTTAGCTTGGAAAACCACATTTTCAATCTTCTTAACTTTGGTTGGTGAACCTGTTAAGCCTAACCATTGAGGTTCAGATACGATATCGTTAACTGTCCACTCTATAATGTTTAAATATGATTTGTCAGCAGTCGTGTCAATATAATCGCCTGAAAGTGCCTGACGCTCAGTCATACTCTTTGCGTGCTTATATTTCATAAGCAATTTTGCGTTACGTGGACGACATTCGGTTGCCGAGCTATTAACGGTAACAACCAGTGGCATTGGGCATTCAACCAACTCCACACCACGCTCTAAACGACGTTTTACAGTAACTTTTCCTTTTTCAGCTTTCTCTATCTGCTCGGCATAAGTAATTTGTGGGATGTTTAGTTTTTCAGCAACTTGAGGCCCTACCTGTGCGGTATCACCATCAATAGCTTGACGACCAGCGATGATTAAATCGAACTTGTTAATTTTTTTGATGGCCTGAGCAATGGCGTACGATGTAGCCAATGTATCTGACCCAGCAAAGGCTCTATCAGTTAAAAGGAAACCGTTGTCGGCACCTCTAAATAACCCTTCGCGAATAATTTCAGCGGCACGAGATGGTCCCATAGTTAAAATGGTAACCGTAGAACCTGCGTACTTCTCCTTAAGCTGTAAGGCCTGCTCAAGTGCATTTAAATCTTCTGGATTAAAGATGGCTGCAAGCGCTGCACGGTTCACTGTACCGTCGGCTTTCATGGCGTCTTTTCCTACATTCCTGGTGTCAGGAACCTGCTTTGCTAAAACAATGATTTTCAATCCCATATTTATGTCCTTTGCTAGATAAAATGTGTTAAAAATTTTGAATTCGACAAATATAAAAAAAGTGACATCTATATTTTAGGTTGTAAAACATCATTATAAAAAACTATAACATTTATTAAAAAATACAAAATCATCAAACGTTTGAATACTAGTGAATTAATCTGTTTTAAGGCTCTTCGGTTTCTGAAATTTGTGTTTAAAAAAGTTCAACTGTAAACGTTATTTATTTTTAGTCTAAATAATTTAAACAATTAAATGGGTGTAGTGTTATATATGAAGGAGGGAATAGGTGGAAATAGTGAAATACTAGAAAAGATGACGAGATTAAAACTCATGCTAGCTCTTTTAACTTTTATACAGATAGGAATTATGGCACAAGAATTTAAAGTTAAACTCTATCCATTAACGCCTCAAGAGGAAGCGGTTATTATAAATAAAGGAACTGAGCGTCCCTTTTTAGGCGAGTACACTAATAACAAGGCTGACGGTGTTTACTTGTGCAAACATTGCCACACACCGCTATATACTTCGGATTCAAAGTTTGATTCGTATTGTGGATGGCCTTCATTTGACCAAGAGATTGCCGGCGCTGTGAAACGTGTTCCTGATGCTGATGGAGAACGAGTGGAGATTGTTTGTGCTGCTTGTAATGGCCATTTGGGGCATGTTTTTGAGGGCGAAGGATTTACTAAAAAGGATACTCGCCATTGTGTTAATTCTATTTCGCTTATTTTTGAAGAGCGTAAGAAATAAAAGTGACACGAATTAAACCTTTTTTCAAAAACTCTGTTTAAATTGGTATAACTCAAGATTAAATTCAACTAGTAACAATTTAAAACAGAAAATTATGTCAGTATTAGTAGGAAAAAAAGCGCCTTCATTTTCAGCAACAGCTGTAGTTAACGGTGGTGAAGTTGTTGAGCAATTCTCTTTAGATCAGTATATTGGTAAGAAATATGTTGTTTTATATTTCTATCCGGCTGATTTTACATTCGTTTGTCCAACAGAAATAATTGCATTCCAAGATAAAATTGCTGAGTTCGAAAAACGTAATGTGGCTGTAGTAGGTGTATCGGTAGATTCACACTTCTCACACTGGAAATGGTTGCAAACTGAGAAAAAAGATGGTGGCATTAAAGGGGTTAAATATCCTTTGGTAGCCGATAATGCAATGACTATCAGCTCTAATTACGATGTTTTAGCTGGCGAATATACTTACGACGAAGAGGGGAATATGGCCTTTGAAGGTACTCCAATGGCATATCGTGGTCTTTTCTTAATTGATAAAGCGGGTATTGTACAACACCAAGTGGTTAATAATATGCCATTAGGCCGTAATGTAAATGAAGTTTTACGTATGGTTGATGCACTTCAATTTGTAGAAGAGAACGGCGAAGTTTGTCCTGCCGACTGGTCTAAAGGTTCAGAAGGTTTAAAACCTACTCAAGACGGTATTGCTAGTTACTTGGCAAAACATTAATATGTTATTTTTTTAGCAAAAAGAGACACTTTGTTATGAAGTGCCTCTTTTTTTGTGTCAAAGGAGATATTAAAATCTATATCCTAAATTCAAGTAAAATCCTGTTTCACGTATATCCTCCATCGAAGAATCTTTATAAAGGCCATTTATGGAATATTGAGAGATGAAGTTTACTTGAACTTTCATTACATCTACCCCAAAACCATACGAAACGCCATACTGTTCGCGGTTGTAATCATTTGAATAATCGATTTTTTTACCACCATCTTTACCCGAAAGGATATATTTGTAATATCCACCAAACATAAAGTAGATATTTCCGACGTTTCTATTATCGAACCCCCAAAGAAGATGTACCGGCGTAGCCACTTGTTGAAGTTGCATGGTCCCATCAGGCGTTTTACTTCCTGATGAGTTAAAAACCACCTCGGGTTGTATTGCCCAATGTTTTGTGAGTGTAATTTCGGTTGCAAAACCTACATTGTAGGCAAAAATGGATTTTGCTTCAAAAAATTGCTCTGGATAGTTGTTGTAACTATTACCTATTCCTAGGCGAGCAATGGGCGTTACCGAAAAATAGCTATTGTTCTTAGCGCGAGTTGCAAACTGTTTTGTTGGTTCGATGCTGCTGTTGTTTGCAATTTCGGATGTTAGTTGGTACATAAACTCATTGATGCCAGCCATGCCCGCATAGTCGAGCAGCTGGCTGTCGTCTTGCGGTTTGTGGTAGGGCGATTTAAGCCCCGTAAAAACGTGTACTGCTGGAATGCCTTTGTTTCCAAATGGCTCTGTATCTGTGCGGTTTTCAATTTTGGCCGATGTTTTTGAGATAGTGATAGGGGCTCGTTTTTGTGCCTCTGCAATAATAATGTCGGCACTTTTAACTGTATTTATACCAGTGAGCCTGACACCCTCATTTTTACTGTACATTCCCACCATATCTATGCTAAACATGCATTTGATTTTGGATGCATCTAAAATGGAGTCGGTAAAAAATTGGTTAGATCCTTTTAGTCCCGACTCTTCGGCACCAAAGGCGACAATAAGAACACTTCGTTTTAAAGAACTTTTGTTAGAATTAAGCATGCGAGCGAGCTCAATAAGCGAGGCCGTTCCCGAGGCGTTGTCATCGGCGCCATTAAAGATTGATTTTTCGCCATTGTTTTCATCATACCCCATGTGATCGTAGTGAGCACCAATTACAATGAACTCATTTTTAAGTGTTTCGTCGTTTCCCTCAATCCAACCAATGAGGTTTTGCGAATGAGCAAGCACAGCACCAATTTTAAACGAGAAGTTGTGTTGATAGTTTGACTTGTAAGGTTTAACGCCGGCTTGTTCAAATTCGGAGATAATGTATTTACGAGCTTTCTCGATGCCTAGAGTTCCTTCACCACGCCCTTCGAGAGAGTCGGATGCTAGTATTTCAACATGTTTTTTGAGGCGTTCTTGTAAATTGTACTCTTGCGCCGATAGTTGGCATGCAATAATGAGGGCAATTGCACAAACCCATAGATTTTTTCTCATTTCTAGATAGTTAAATTTTGACGGGCTAAGGTAAATAAAAAATGAGTTGACGTTAAGCTGCTTAATGTTATTATTTTAACGTGAGTTCGATCTAAGATTAAATCCTTCCCTTTATAGTGCCTTTATTATGCCATAGCAATAGAATATTCACTCATTCGTTGGGTGTAATTCATCTTAAATACATCTATTACATAGATATATAAATAGTATATCCCACATTTTGATATAAAAACGTGGGATATACGTGGGATATACGTGGGATATATGTGGGATATAGATGAATTATGTGCGTGATTTATTCAACCTTAATACGACATAAATCTGTGGTTCGGGAGTCCCGAATCTATGGCCCTCCAATAGTACAACACTTCCAAGAACCGTAGGTTCAGCCGACGTGGTAGGGATGGAATTTATTCCGTCCTTGTTTGGTTGATGGGGATAATGGATTAAATTTATTCTGTCCTTGTTTGGTTGGGGTAAATAAAAGATTATGTAACCATTAAATGATATTTACCCACCGTTGGAACGTCCATTCATAGCCGAGTGCCACTAACCCAAGTAATTAATGAGGATGTGAATCACTTAAAACCGTGAACTTACATCCAGGGCTTGAAATGGTTGTTCTAGTGAAACGATGAGAAGTAAATGGTTGAACTCTTACATCGAACTCACGTTACTTTATAATTGCCTTTATAACGAATAACACATTTATCAAATTCATATTTGGAAATATTTGACATTATTTGAGCAAATACGGTTTTGCCTTGATTCATAAACCTGAATTTTAATTTCAGGTGAAGTTCAAGAAAAATTTCAAATCGAAAAATAAAAAAAACCTCTAAAACCCTTTACAGTTAAGGCATGTAGAGAAAACTCTAGTTCAATAACCGGACACTAGTGATATATTCTAATTTTTAAGCATTTATACCTATGAGTATCTTTACAACTATCAAGCATCCAAAGTTTAAAACTTTTCGAGAAGGATTCTATATTGGACTTGTTGCTGGCTTATGCGTTGCGGTATTATACTTTTTTTAGGTATTTAAATTCTTGAAAA
>JAGPHP010000018.1 GCA_018055415.1 Breznakibacter sp.
GTTTTGGGGAGGCACATTATCATTTCCACGAATATGCACATCAAAATTCCCATTAGTTCGTTGGCGGACAAACATACCAGGTACCAATCGAAATGCCTCTTCAATGGAAGTAACACCCGATTTCTCAATCTCTTCACGCGACAAAACCGTTGTTGATAGAGGTGCAGTAAAACTTCCTTCCGATTTTTTTGAGGCAATCACAATTGGCACATTCATTAGCTCGCTCAAATCCATGTCAAGCATCTCATCCATAGCTACTTCTTGTGCTTGGGTATTACCAAATCCAACGAAAAAAGTTAGTGCAATAATCAAAAATTTAAAACTCTTTAATCTCATAATAGCTGTATTTTCTAGTAGTTTAATGTTGTTTATTACTGGCTAACGGCAATCAACTTATCACTAATTTTAAGGCCTGCGGCTTTGGCGTTAACAGTGTTTACATCGTACTTTAATTTTGCACCATCAAAAACCAAGTTTATTGCAGAGTTGGGGGGAAACGACGATGCCTCCGTTACGATTAAAGTGTTAAAATTTAATACCTTAGAAGTTATCAAATCAAACTTGCCCATCTTTCCTTTGGGCACAAATAAAATATGACATTTCTTGATGTCAGCAGGGGTAGAAAACTCAATTATTTCAAGAGTTTGAGCTCCCACTTTCCGTTTTGAGGCGATATCTCTTAATTCAGTGGCAACCTCCGATCCACTTCCAAAAACGCCAATCACAAAATTTCCCTCCTTATACTCGGCTGGCCACTCAACATAACGTGTAAAATTGAACAAATAGAGTGCTTGATGCTTTGCCAACTGCGAATAGCCCAACATTGGTATTAGTGTGAAAATAAAAATAGTTGCAAGGCGTTTAAATTGATAGTTCATCTTGGGAATCATAAAGTAAAATTAGGTTAGTGATACTATTTTGTTTAAGTCAATACCGATTTAACGATAAAAAATATGATTTTGTTCATACTTTTACCACATATTTTAATCAACAACCAAAATTAGAATTAAACACAAAAAGAGTCAATTGTTTAAATAGTCGAAAAGCAGACTAACCCCATCATTAGGAAATTGGTGTAACGGCATCTTACTATGATGATAAAATTAAAACAAGTTCAATAATTGCCTAACAGTTAAAATGATTAGGGATTAACACAAGGCAAAATCTTATTTGTATCAATTATAAATAGATCAAAAAGCATCATTTTGCAATCTAGAAATAGCATTTCAATGCTCTTCTTTGCTACTTTTGTGGTCTGAAAATTTGTATCTATTAATGCAAGTATTTGTTCACACACATAAGTATCTGATTGAGAGCCTCGATACTCCAATAAACCGCTCCTTGATGGACGATATTGATTGGAGCGCACCTCTTATAGGTATTCGTGGAGCTAGGGGTATTGGCAAAACCTCTTTTCTACTAGCCTACGCTAAGAAGCAGTTTAACGAAAGTGACAAGTGTCTCTATATCAATCTTAACAATTTTTACTTTACCAGCCGAACCATCCTTTCGTTTGCAACAGAGTTTTATCAAACTGGTGGGAGAAGTTTACTACTAGATCAAGTCTATAAGTATCCAAATTGGCCAGATGAGTTAAAAGAGTGTCGCACGCAATTCCCTGATCTTCAAATAGTATTCACCACTTCTTTAGAGATGAATGCGCCAAACGACGATGAATTTATTGTCAAGAATGCGCTGATATACACTCTCGAAGGGTTTTCATTTCGAGAGTACCTCAATTTCAAAACGGGTCAGAATTTCAAAAAGCAGTCATTAAAAGATATTTTAGCAAATCACACGGCGATATCGCAAGAGATTAATTTGCTTTGTGATCCTCTTTCCTATTATAAAGAGTATTTACATAGAGGTTATTATCCATTTCTTTTGAATAAGAAACGTAACTACCTTGAGACTCTTCTAAAAATTGTAAATTTCACTTTAGAGATTGATGTTTCGTCGCAACGCCAGGTAGAGTTAAAATATCTACCAAAACTTCGAAAACTACTCTATCAGGTTGCTATCATGGCGCCATTTCAGCCAAACATAAGCAAGTTAAGCGAAGAGATTGAAACCTCACGCGCAACGGTGATGAACTATCTTCAATATTTGAGTGATGCCTCATTGGTGCATCTCTTCTTTTCAAATAAAACAGACATTGCAAAGAAACCAGAGATGATCTATCTCTATAATCCAAATTTAGCTTACGCGGTATTTCGAGGAGATGGGCAACCTGGATCATTAAATAAAACATTCTTTATCAATCAATTAAAACAGAGAAATAAAGTAGAGCTCGATCGAAGCAAATATTTTATAGTAAACGGAACAACATCGTTCACTATTGAAGAAAGCGCTATTGAATCGACAAAAAATCAGAACCGATACCGAGCCGTTGACGGCATTAAAGTTGGAAAAGATAAAATGATTCCACTTTGGTTATTTGGTTTTTTAAATTAAAAGATAAAAATTTATTATATAATTATTAATAAGTAAATAGACGATGGCAAAACAGAAAAAGTTTATCACATGTGATGGTAACTATGCAGCGTCTCACATCGCTTACATGTTTAGCGAAGTGGCTGCAATTTACCCAATCACTCCATCTTCTACTATGGCAGAGTACATCGACGAATGGTCGGCTGCTGGTAGAAAGAACATTTTTGGTGAAACCGTTAAAGTAGAAGAGATGCAATCAGAGGCTGGTGCAGCTGGTGCAATGCACGGGTCTCTTCAGGCAGGTGCGTTAACTTCAACCTTTACAGCATCACAAGGTTTGTTGTTGATGATTCCGAATATGTACAAGATTTCGGGAGAGTTATTACCTGGCGTTTTCCACGTAAGTGCTCGTTCATTAGCGGCACAAGCGCTATCTATCTTTGGCGATCATTCAGATGTTATGTCGGCTCGTCAGGCTGGTTTTGCTATGTTGGCTACTGGTAGCGTTCAAGAGGTTATGGACTTAGCAGGTATTGCTCACTTAGCATCTATTAAGAGTCGTGTTCCATTTATGCACTTCTTCGACGGCTTTAGAACTTCTCACGAGATTCAAAAAATTGAGGAGTTGTCGCAAGAAGATCTTAAACCACTTTTGGATTACGATGCAATTCAAGCATTCCGCGACAGAGCTTTAAATCCTGAGCACCCAGTAACACGTGGTACAGCGCAAAACCCAGATATCTACTTCCAATCGCGCGAAGCGGCAAACTCTTTCTACGATAAATTACCTGATTTGGTAAACTATTACATGGAGGAGATTGGTAAAATTACGGGTCGTAAATATGCTCCATTTACCTATTACGGTGCTGCTGATGCAACCAACGTAATTGTGGCAATGGGTTCAATTACCGATACTGTAAAAGAGACAATCGATTACCTAGCTAAAAAAGGAGTGAAAGTTGGTTTGATGTCGGTTAACCTATACCGTCCATTCTCGGCTAAATATTTCATGAACGCGCTTCCTAAATCGGTTAAGAGAATTTGTGTTCTTGACCGCACAAAAGAGCCAGGTGCTAATGGCGATCCATTGTATCTTGATGTAGTTGAGTTATTTAACGGCAAGAAAGATGCTCCACTAATCGTTGGTGGTCGTTATGGTTTATCTTCAAAAGATACTACTCCAACACACATCCTATCTATTTTTGAAAACTTGGCTATGAACGAGCCAAAAAATCAATTTACTGTAGGTATTGTGGATGATGTAACTTTCAAATCACTTCCTTTAAAAGAGGAGATCTCTTTTGCTCAACCTGGAACTTTTGAAGGTAAATTTTATGGTTTAGGTTCTGATGGTACCGTAGGTGCTAACAAAAATTCAATCAAAATTATTGGTGATAATACCGACAAGTACGCTCAAGCATACTTCGCATACGACTCTAAAAAGTCGGGTGGTATCACGATTTCTCACCTTCGTTTTGGCGACAACACCATTCGTTCTCCATATTTAGTAAATACGCCAGACTTCGTTGCATGTCACGTATTTGCTTACATCAACCAATACGATGTATTAAAAGGTTTGAAAAAAGGTGGTACCTTCTTGTTAAACTCTATTTACAATGGCGAAGAGACTTCAAAACGTCTTCCAAACGCTATGAAAAAGTATTTAGCAGATAATGATATCAATTTCTACATCATCAATGCAACTGATATTGCTGAGGAGATTGGTTTAGGATCTCGCACAAACACCATCATGCAAGCGGCTTTCTTTAAAATTGCAAACGTAATTCCTTACGAATTAGCTGTTGCTCAAATGAAAAAAGCTATCGACAAATCTTTCGGCAAAAAAGGCGAAAAAGTTGTGAGCATGAACTACGCAGCAGTTGATAAAGGTGGTGCGCCAGTTAAGGTTGAAGTAAAAAAAGAGTGGTCTAATTTAGATACTAAAGAGGCTGCATCTACGAAAGTACTTCCAGCATTTATCAAAGATATCATGATGCCAATTAATGCACAAAAAGGAGATGATCTTCCTGTAAGCGCATTTAAAGGTATCGAAGATGGTACATTCCCTAACGGAACAACGGCGTTTGAAAAACGTGGTATTGCGGTTAACGTACCTGAGTGGCAAGCTGATAACTGTATTCAGTGTAACCAGTGTTCTTATGTGTGCCCTCACGCTGCAATTCGTCCTTTCTTATTAGATGAGAAAGAGTTGGCTGCTGCTCCAGCAGGTACAGTTACTAAGAAAACTAACGGTAAAGGTTTCGAAAATGTACAATTCCGCATTCAAGTATCAGTTTTAGACTGTACTGGTTGTGGTAACTGTGCCGATGTTTGTCCTTCTAAAGTTAAGTCTTTAGTAATGAAACCTCTTGATTCTCAAATCACTGAAGTTGAGCGTTGGGATTATATGGCAGAGAAGGTAACTTACAAAGATACCATCACTCCAAAATCAATGAACGTTAAGGCATCACAGTTTGCTAAGCCTCTATTCGAGTTCCATGGTGCTTGTGCTGGTTGTGGAGAGACTCCATACATCAAATTGATCACACAACTTTATGGCGATCGCATGATGATTGCAAACGCTACAGGTTGTTCTTCAATTTATGGTGGTTCGGCTCCTGCTACTCCATATTGTAAGAACGATGAAGGCAAAGGTCCATCATGGGGTAACTCACTATTTGAAGATAATGCTGAGTACGGTCTAGGAATGAACATCGGAGTTCAAAAACTTCGCGATCGTATCCAACTTAAAATGGAAGCGTCTCTTAATGAAGTAAATGCAACGACTAAAGCCGCATTCGAAAATTGGTTAGCGAATCGCGAAAATGGCGAGAAAACAACAGAGGTTTCTAAAGCTGTTCTTGCTGCGTTAGCAAATGAATCTCACGCTGTTGCAAAAGATATTATCGCGCTTAAAGACTATTTGATCAAGAAATCAATGTGGATCTTTGGTGGTGACGGATGGGCTTACGATATCGGTTATGGTGGTTTAGATCACGTAATTGCATCGGGTCAGGATGTTAATATCTTAGTTATGGATACTGAGGTTTACTCAAATACAGGAGGTCAGTCATCAAAATCTACTCCAGTAGGTGCGATAGCTAAATTTGCGGCATCGGGTAAGAGAATTCGCAAGAAAGATCTTGGTTTGATGGCAACTACTTACGGTTATGTTTACGTAGCTCAAGTATCGATGGGTGCAAACCAATCGCAATACTTCAAAGCTCTTAAAGAGGCAGAAGCATATCCTGGTCCATCGTTGATTATTGCTTACTCACCATGTATCAGCCATGGCTTGAAAAATGGTATGGGCGGTACTCAAAACGAGGGTAAATTGGCTGTTGAATGCGGTTACTGGCACTTATTCCGTTTCGACCCGCGTTTGGAAGCAGAAGGAAAAAATCCATTCCAACTCGATTCAAAAGAGCCGGATTGGAGCAAGTTCCAAGCCTTCTTAAATGGTGAAGTTCGTTATACATCGTTGATAAAAGCTTATCCTAACGAGGCTGGCGAACTATTCAAAGAGGCTGAAAGAAATGCTAAATGGCGTTACAATGGCTATAAGCGTATGTCAGAAGCTGATTACACTGTAATTGAATAATTACAAAATAGTACATAAAAAAAAGAGTCGTTCAGAAATGGACGACTCTTTTTGTATTACCATATCAAAAAATACAAACTATATACTGATCTCTTCTAATAGATTACTTTCGATCAAAAACAAATTCCTCATCAAGTTCATTAATTATTCCATCAATATTTGTATCTAATTTAACCGTTAACTTATTATTCTCAACAGAAAAAGTACCCTCACCGCCTGCGCCAAAAGGTGACATTGAGATTAAATTATCATATTCATCCGTACCCTTTTCGTAATACTTGAATGAGGTTAAACTCTCTAATGTGCCAATTTTAGTGATATCCAAATTCATTTCATTTCCAACAACTGTAAGATTGCCGCTAGCTTCAAGAAATTTGGTCATAAACGGTGATTGATATTGAGCGAGATTGAAGGTTTTCTCAGTTAAAGTCAAATCCGATCGAACTGTACCTAAATCATTAGGCTTACTTTGCGTCCAACTTCCAATATAACTATTAGACATTTCTTCATCATCATCCTTACGACAAGAGGTAATTCCAACAAAAGAGATTATAAGCAAAAGAGCTGATAATTTTAGATTAAATTTCATAACATTTAAGTTTAGATTAGTAAAATTGAACATCAATTGGTCAAAGATTATACCAAAGCTAGAAATAAAACCGTAAACTAAAAAAAAAGAGAGCCCCAATAGACTCTCTTTCAAAATAAAATATGCTTTATCTATATTAATCCAATTACCCAACTTGGTATGAGACCAAAAAGGATAAGTAAAATAGCGCAAATGACAATTTGAGTTTTATAATTTTTGCTCGACTCAATACGCGGCAACCCCTCGTCGCTTCCAAAATAGATGGCCATGATTGGCTTAAAATAGTAATAGATACTTATCATAGAACCAACCACCGCAAAGATCACTAACCAGAAAAACCCTTTCTCAAGCGCAATAATAAAAATATTATACTTTGCCATAAATCCTGCGAGAGGCGGTATCCCTGCCATCGACATAAGTGCAATTGTCATTGCAAAAGCTTCAAAAGGATTACTCTTTGCTAAACCGCCAAATGCTTTAATGCTAAATGTGTGTCGCTCTTCACGAATCAACATAAGTACGGCAAACGCCAAAATTGTAGCAACGCTATAAGACAAAGAGTAATAAAGCAAGGTTCCGGCAGATTGAGGTCCAACCGCAATAATGCCCAATAGCATGTAACCTGCATGGGAGATTCCTGAATAGGCAAACATACGCTTTATGTTGTCTTGTGTTATTGCAGAGATATTACCTATCAAAATGGTTGCAACAGCAAAAATCCAGAGTGTATTTGTATAGCTCTCACTAAACGAAAATCCTGAAGTAGCAACCAAACGATAAAACGCTGCTATACCAGCTACTTTACCAACCGTAGCCATAAAAGAGGTGATTAGCGTTGGAGAACCTGCATATACATCGGGAGCCCAGAAGTGAAAAGGCACAGCGGCAATTTTAAACGCCATACCCGACACAACTAAAATCATTCCTACAAAAAACATAGCTGGCAATTGAGTACTATTTTCGCGAATATAATTACCCAAAAGAGTTACATCAAACGTTCCAGTTGTTCCATAAAGAAGAGCCATCCCAAACAATAGAAATCCAGTGGCAAATGAGCCCGTTAAGAAATATTTCATAGCTGCTTCATTCGAAGCTGGGTCAAACTTTTTACTTCCTGCCAAAATGTAGAGTGAAATTGAAAGCGTTTCGAGTCCCACAAACAACATGATGATATTTCCAAAAGAGGTCATAGTTAATGATCCAATCAAGGCAAATAAGATAAGCGAATAGATATCTTCTAAAGGACGTTCAATCGCTTTGTAATAGACCGATGCAAACACAAATACTAAAATGGTGGTAAAGATGAGTACCCCATTAAAAGCCATGCCAAATTTATCTGAAACGAACATGCCATTAAACAGTGTTTGAGTTGTATCCCAACTCAAGAAATTAATAAACAAAGCAATTGTAAGTCCCGAAAAAATCGTTGGTAAAATGAATGACTTCTTGTTTATAACCCCAAAAAGCATCACTAAAACTGCTACAACCGTAATGGCAATAATTGAATTCATACGAATATTATTTTATTTAATCACTGCCCTAATCAATCAAAAAAAGAGTGTTAGGACATTTCAAACATCAGTAACTATATAATTGTTTTTACAAACTCCCCTATCAAACCAAGCAAAACCTTTGGGTATATACCAAAAACAAAAATCATAATTGAAAACGTTAATAACAACACCTTTTCAACCATTGTGATATCTTCAAACTCTTTGGTAGCTTCACTAACATCTCCATACATTATACGCTGCGTTGCCCACAACATATAAACGGCACCAAAAACAATGGATGTCCCCGCCAAAAATGCAATAAAAGGATTGTATTGATAAATACCCAACAACATTAAAAATTCACCAACAAACCCATTTGTAAGTGGCAGAGCTATATTTGCCAATACAATGATTATAAAGAAGATTGCAAATATTGGTGCTTTAGTTGCAATACCTCCCAAATTTTTAATAATAGAGGTACCCGTTCTTGAATAGATAATATGATAGCAATAAAAAAGTGCCACCACATTAACGCCATGAGCAACCATTTGAAAAATAGCACCTTGTAATGCATATTGATTTTTGGTTAAAATAGCCACTGATATTAATCCCACATGCGCCATAGACGAATATGCAATCAACATCTTAAAATCCTTTTGGTTAATAGCAATAATTGAAGCATAGATAAGTCCTATCAGAGCTAATCCAATAAAATAAACCCCATATATTTCTAAAAAATTAGGACAAAGTGGAAGTATAAATTTAATCAACCCGAAGAGACCCATTTTACCCATAATGGCTGCTAAAAGCATTGAACCTTGCGTAGGGGCAACGGTATATGTTTCAGGTTGCCAGGTATGAAATGGGAAAATTGGAATTTTAATAGCAAAAGCTAAAAAGAAGGCTAAAAATATAAGACCTTGTGCTGATAATGGCAATGCTATCTTATAATAAGAGTCAAATGCAAACGAGTGCCCCTCAGGTGAAAGCGTATATAAATAAAGAATTGCCACCAACATAAAAAGGCTACCAACCATAGTATATAGGAAGAACTTAATGGTAATTGCGACACGATTTTCACCTCCCCAAAGCGCCGAAATAAAATAGATTGGAATCAATGCTAACTCCCAGAAGATATAAAACAACAACACATCTGCAGCCGAAAAGACTCCTATAAGTGCCATTTGCATTAACAAAATTAAAGCATAAAAACTACCATCGTGTTTTTTCGAGAAAGAGCTCAATATAATAAGAGGCATTAACACATTGGTAAGTAGCACCATCAAAAGGGCTAAGCCATCTAACTTCAAAATAAAGTTAAATCCAAACCAATGAAAAATATCAGGATGGAACAAAATACAACCCGACGAGCCATCGGCATACATGAATAGCATGGGCAAAGTGAGCGCCAACTCCAGCAAAGCTCCACCTAAAGCGATATATTTAACACTTTCGAGCTTAGGCTTTATAAACAAAAGCAGTGAAAGCAAAAATGGAAATATAAATAGAAAGCCTAACAACATAGCTATATTTAGTTTATAACGTTATACAACAAAATGAGAAAGGTGGCAATTACCATGGCAAAAAGATAAAAACCTACATTACCCGACTGCAACTTACGAACTTGCAAACTACCCCACTGAACAACAACTCCTATACTATTAACAAATTGATCAATTATCTTGGTATCAACCGCTTCGTAAAAAATAGTCGAGAGCTTCTCAATAGGTTTAACAATGAGTGAATCGTATATCTCATCAATATAAAATTTCTTATTAAAAATCTTCGCACACATCACAAGACTCTCTCCATCTCTCACCTCAACTCTTTTGGCAATGTATCGTTTATGCACAAAATAGATAATAACAAACGTCAATAAAAGTGGCACTCCCATAGTTATCCACTCGGTACTATGCGAAACATGTTGAAGTTGTGAACTCTGTGCCAAAAATGATTCAGATCCGGCAAGTACGGGTTGTAAATAGGCTGAAATCCAATTGTTTCCACCCATCAAAGCAGGAATACCCAACAGACCACCTACAATGGCTAACAACGCCAATAACCCCATTGGAAGCGTCATGCTTAATGGCGATTCATGCGGATGAATTTCTGACTTATTGTAACGCCCCTCTCCCGAGAAAGTAACAAAAAGAAGGCGAAACATATATACCGAGGTCAATAATGCTATCACAACACCAATAACCCACAGATAGTAGCTCTGTTCTAATGCTGCCAGCAAAATTGCATCTTTTGAGAAGAAACCCGAAAATGGAGGAATACCAGAAATCGCAATGGTTCCAATAAAAAACAGCAAATATGTTAATTTGATTTTAGAACGTAAGCCTCCCATTTTTCTAATATCCTGCTCACCTCCCATGGCGTGAATTACACTTCCCGCACCTAAAAAGAGTAACGCTTTAAAAAATGCGTGAGTAACTAAATGGAACATAGCTGCCGAGAAAGCACCTAAACCCAAAGCCATAAACATCATTCCAAGTTGACTCACTGTTGAGTAAGCCAAAACCTTTTTAATGTCTGTCTGATAAATTGCAATAGCTCCCGCGATAAGAGCTGTGGCGATACCAACGGCAGCAACTACTGTAAGTGTTAATGGAGCTAATGCAAACAGCACATTCGAACGAACAATCATATATATACCCGCTGTAACCATTGTAGCCGCATGTATAAGTGCCGAAACAGGCGTTGGTCCCGCCATTGCATCAGGAAGCCAAGTAAATAGAGGTAACTGTGCCGATTTTCCCATTGCTCCAACAAAAAGAAGCATCGTTGCTAACGTTATTGTTGAGTTATCTAACGAATATGATTTAGCCTGAAGCTCTATCAAACTAAAATCTAACGTCTTAAATTCGGTAAATAACAAAAAGATACCAAGCAAAAACCCTAAATCGCCTATACGATTCATGATAAATGCCTTTTTAGCTGCATTGTTATATTCGTGGTTCTTAAACCAAAAACCTATTAACAAATAAGAACTAAGTCCTACTCCCTCCCATCCAATAAACATGATTAGGTAATTGGAACCTAATACCAATATTAGCATAAAAAAGACAAAGAGATTCAGATAAGCAAAAAACTTATTAAAACCCTCATCCTCCTTCATATATCCAATGGAGTAGATGTGAATTAATGCACCGACTCCAGTTACTACAAGCAACATAAGAGCCGACAATTGATCTATCTGAAATGCAAATGGGATATCAAGTACACCAAAGCTTATCCAACTAAAGAGATGCTGAATATGAGGAGTTCCCAACTCTTTTGCCTCGAAAAAGAGGATTATTGAGATAAAAAACGCCAACAAGATAGTTGAAGAGGCAATTAATCCTGCCGTTACTCCTTTAAACTTTTTAAAACCTAGTCCTATTACCAAAAAACCTAAAAGTGGCAGTAACGGAACAATCCATAAATTATCTAACATCGGGGCTAACTATTTTACAATTACCACTTTAACTTATTCAAAACATTAATATCGATGGTATGTGTTGATCGATAAATTACCACTAACAGAGCCAATCCAATAGCCACTTCTGCCGCCGCAACCACCATAATAAAAAAGACAAATATTTGTCCCGATGGATCATTGCGATAAGCTGAAAAGGCAGCTAGCAGAAGGTTAGCGGAGTTCAACATCAACTCAATAGACATAAATATTACCAGCGCATTTCGCTTTACTAAAACGCCTATAACTCCAATTGCAAATAAGATGGAGCAGAAAACTATATAATAGTTTATTGGAAGGGTTTGCAAACCTGCAATCGTATTTTCCATATTGTATCTATATTAAATATCTATTGAATCTCTTTTTTTCCTAGCATCACGGCACCAACCATTGCTGATAAAAACAGAATGGACGACAACTCAAACGGCAACAAATAATCACTAAAAAGAACTTTGCCTAAATTCTTAACTAATCCAATTTGGTTAGCCATAGGATCTTGCAATACATTCATCTCATAACTTCTGAAAGCACCAATGAATGTGATAAGAATCAATCCGCCAGCAATAATTGCAGAAACCTTCATATAAAGCGGCTTCTGCATTTCGCCCTTAATATTTAAGTTTAATAACATCACCGTAAACAAGAAGAGCACCATAATAGCACCTGCATATACAATAATATGTACTACCGCCAAAAACTGCGCATTAAGCAATATATAATGACCCGCCATGGTGAAAAATGCAGCAGTTAAGTACAGTAAGCTATGCACAGGTTTCTTTGAAATTAGCACCATAACGGCACAATAAATGGCAATGGCAGATAAGATAAAAAAGATATATTCTGAAACCATACTATATATTTTACTAACGATTCTTAATTATTATGAGAGTAACCCTTATCCTTTTTAAACGCCAAAACAGCTTCCGATTGGCGTTTTGAAACATCTATTCGGTTATCCATTGTCTCAACCAATCTATCTTTTCCGTAGATAAAATCTTTACGCTTCTTTTCTGATGACACCAAACGATCGGTTAAAAAGATAGCCTCTTTTGGACATGCCGTTTCGCAGTTACCACAAAATATACAACGTAACATGTTGATTTCATAAACCTTAGCATACTTCTCCTCGCGATATAGGTGCTTTTCACTTGGTTTGCGCTCTTCGGCAACCATAGTTATAGCCTCGGCAGGACAAGCAAGCGCACACAAACCACACGCCGTACAACGCTCACGGCCCTGATCGTCTAGTTTTAATACGTGCAACCCTCTATAGATTTCAGCCATAGGGCGCTTTTGCTCAGGATACTGAATGGTTGTTTCACGTTTAAAAAAATGCTTAAACGTAATGATCAACCCCGAAAAAATAGCAGGTAGATAGGCTCTTTCAATAAGAGTCATCTTCTTGTTTGAAACAACCTTTGAACGGTTGGTAAGTTTTATTGGATTTTCCTGACTCATCGCAAATTAGTGTTTAAAAATCATGGAAATAACAGCCGTAAGAATGATATTAGCAATAGCCCAAGGCATCAAACCTTTCCATCCAAAACGCATCAGTTGGTCGTAACGGAAACGAGGTAATGTCCAACGTATCCACATAAATAAGAAACCAAAGAAGCTGATTTTTGTAAAGAACGCTACGGTGCCTAAAATAGTTATCATATTGTGCGATAACCCTAAACTATCCATAAATGGGAAGTTATATCCTCCCAGATAGAGCGTTGAGATCATTGCAGAAGCGATAAACATATTGATGTACTCCGCAAAAAGGAAGAATCCCAGCTTCATACTACTATATTCGGTGTGGTAACCGCCAATAAGCTCCGTTTCACACTCCGGAAGGTCAAAAGGCGTACGATTTGTCTCGGCGAATGCACAAATTACAAATACAAAGAAACCTATTGGTTGATACCAGATATTCCAATTAAAACCATGCTGTTGTTGTACAATCTCGCTCAAGCTAAGTGAACCTGTAACCATTACAATTGCAATGATAGACATACTCATAGCAAGCTCATAACTAATCATTTGCGAGGCAGCACGAATAGAACCCATCAACGCGTATTTGTTATTAGACGACCAACCGCCAATCATAATTCCATAAACGCCTATCGAAACCACCGCAAAAGTGTATAAAACACCAATATTAATATCGGCTACTTGCAAACTATACGTAGTGCCATTAATTATAAGCGAATCGCCCCAAGGAATAACCGCACTCGTTAGCAGCGCCACCAACATGGTTAACGATGGGCCAAGGATGTACAAGAACTTATCGGCTGATTGAGGCATAAACTCTTCTTTAAAAAAGAGTTTTAACCCATCGGCAAGTGGCTGAAACATACCAAACAATCCAGCTCGGTTTGGACCTAAACGGTCTTGAAAAAAGCCTGCGATCTTGCGTTCAAAAAGGGTTGAATACATGGCAACTACCAAACTTATCGTCAAAATGGCCGAAACTAAAAGTACTTTATAGAAAACAAAACTAAAATCCATCTCTTTCTAATTGAAGCGCTTACGTTAGTGTAAGCTTGCTAATTTATTTTATCTCCATTTTACCCTCAATAGGGCTAATTACAGCAGGTTTAACCACCACTTTGTAGTGATTTTGATTGATAACCGAGAGTTGTTTTACCTCTCTTGGCCCCTCAATAACCCAATCTGTAGCCTCCTTTTTATCGTAACGACATGTGTTACAAATAAACGACTCCGACTCGCCAAACTGATCTTTACGAGAGGTTACTCTGTAAACCTCATTGCCTCTAAACCAAAGAGCCACTTTGCCTGAACAAGTTGGACAATCACGATGAGCATCCATAGGCTTTAAGAACCAAACACGATTCTTAAAACGAAAACTCTTATCGGTTAAAGCTCCAACAGGACAAACATCAATGATGTTACCAGAAAACTCATTATCAATGGATTGATGTATAAGTGTTGAAATCTCAGCGGTATCGCCACGATAAAGAACACCATGCACTCGCTTATCGGTCAACTGATCGGCCAAATAAACACAACGGTAACATAAAATACAACGATTTGTATGTAACTGAATCTTCTCACCAATATCGTGAACTTCAAATTCGCGCTTCTCCTCCTCAAAACGAGTTTCAGACTTTCCGTTCTGATAGCTAAGATTCTGTAAATCACACTCTCCAGCTTGATCACACACAGGGCAATCGAGCGGATGGTTGATTAACAAAAACTCCACAATCCCTTTTCGAGCCTGGATAACCTCAGGAGAGGTGCTGTTTTGCACCTCCATACCGTCCATAACCATGGTGCGGCACGATGGAACAAGCTTTGGCATTGGTCGCGGATCTTTCTCCGATCCTTTAACCACCTTAACCAAACAAGTACGGCACTTACCTCCCGTATTTTTTACTTTTGAGTGGTAGCACATGGCTGGTGGCACCACATCGCCCCCAATCATACGCGCCGCCTGAAGAATGGTAGTACCCTCTTCAACCTCAATTAATCTGTTATCTATCGTAACCTTAAGCATGAGCCTACTGATTTTATAGGTATTTAGCTAGTGAACCGTGATTGATCTTTTTAACGATATCAGGATGGTTCACATGAAACTCAAATTCACTTCTGAAATGACGAATAGCCGAAGCTACTGGCCAAGAAGCCGCATCTCCCAACGGACAAATGGTGTTTCCTTCAATTTTTGAAGCAATATCAACCAATAAATCCATATCCTTTTCGCGACCATGACCATACTCTAAACGGTGCAATACCTGCTCCATCCAGCCTGTGCCTTCGCGGCAAGGCGAGCACTGTCCGCACGACTCATGGTGATAAAAACGGCTAAAATTGTAGGTATTACGTACAATACAAGCATCTTCATCATACACAATAAAACCTCCTGAACCAAGCATGGTGCCTGTTGCAAAACCGCCTTCACTCAACGATTCATAAGTCATTAATCGACTTTCGTTATTGGCTGTTTTTAAAATAAGGTTTTTAGGTAAGATAGGTACCGATGAACCACCGGCAACCACGGCCTTTAACTCCTTATCGCCTTTAATACCGCCGCAATAATCGGGACTGTATATAAATGTCTCTACAGGTAAACCTAATTCAATTTCGTAAACGCCTGGATTATTGATATTTCCACAGGCAGAAATTAACTTTGTACCTGTACTTTTTCCAATACCAACTGTGGTGTAAGCCTCACCTCCATTGTTTACAATCCACCCCACATTAGCTAATGTTTCTACGTTATTTACCACCGTAGGGCAGCCAAAAAGACCAACAACCGCAGGGAATGGTGGCTTGATGCGCGGATTACCACGTTTGCCCTCAAGCGACTCAATCAGAGCCGTCTCTTCGCCACAAATGTAGGCGCCACCACCCGCATGCACATGAATATCTAAACTAAACGATGTACCGCAAATATTTTTTCCCAAAAAGCCAGCCGCATAAGCCTCTTTAATAGCTTCGTTAATAATTCCAATTACCTGCTTAAACTCGCCACGCACATAGATATAAGCCGTATTAGCTCCTAAGGCATAACTAGCTGAAATCATCCCTTCGATCAAACGATGCGGAATGCGCTCGAGTAGATATCGATCTTTAAACGTACCAGGCTCACTCTCATCGGCATTACAGATAAGATATTTCGGCTTGGTCGATTTCTTATCGATAAAGCTCCACTTCATACCCGCTGGGAAACCCGCGCCACCACGACCACGTAATCCAGATTTCTTTACCTCTTCGGTAACCTCATCAGGCGTCATGGTTTTAAGAGATTTCTCTACCGATGTATATCCACCCAATGAGCGATAAACATCAAAAGAGCGAATGCCCTTAACCTCAACATTCTCTAACAAAATCTTTCTGCCCATTTCGATTCTTTAGGTTTATCTTCGTTAGCTTTAGCCGTTAATTCAGCAATAATTGTATCTATTTTATCACGAGTTAAAAACTCGTAAAACTCTGTATTTACTTGCATTACAGGAGCATATCCACAGGCGCCCAAGCACTCAACCGCACGAAGGGTAAAAAGTCCATCGGCCGTAGTTTCGCCCTCCTTAATATTCAGTTTTTGCTCTATATACTCTTGAATATCATCGCCACCACAAACAGCACAAGGACCAGTGCGGCAAATTTCAATCACATATTTACCAACCGTATCAAGATAAAATTGTGTATAAAACGTTGCAACTTCGTAAACCTCAATAGGTTGTATCGATAAGACAGAAGCCACATAATCCATGATATCCACATTCAAACTACCGCCAAACTCCTCTTGCGCAATGTGCAAAACAGGAAGAAGCGCCGATTTTTGTCGCCCCTCAGGATAGTGCGAGATGATGGTCTTTACCTTCTCCATCGTTGCCTCTGAAAAGGCGTAATCAATCCCCTTCTTGGCATATACTTTATGAGCAATCTTTTTTCCTAACATCGTATTCTATTTCAAAATATTTCAATAGTATATCAACCCTATTTCAATAACGTTTTACGCATCCAACTCACCCGCAATCACATTCATACTACTCATGGTTAAGATAGCATCTGATAAACCCTGACCTCTAATCATCTCAGGATAAGCCTGATAATAGATAAATCCTGGGCGTCGGAAATGCAAACGATAAGGTGTTCGTCCACCATCGCTCACCATATAAAATCCTAACTCACCATTTCCACCCTCAATCGAGTGATATATCTCACCGGCAGGTACTTTAACCTCGCCCATTACAATTTTAAAATGCCAAATAAGAGCCTCCATTTCGCTGTAAACCGCCTCTTTTGGAGGAAGCACAAACTCAGGCACATCCACCACAAACTTTCCTTGAGGAAGATTTTCAAGCGCATTTTTCACCAATTTGATCGATTGCCAAATCTCCTCCTGACGCACACAGAAACGGTCGTAAGTATCGCCATTTTGCCCCACCGGTACTATAAAATCAAAATCGTTGTAAGAAGAGTATGGATTCATCACGCGTACATCGTAATCCACGCCGGCAGCACGCAAGCAAGGGCCGCTAAAGCCATAGTTAAGAGCACGTTCGGCCGAGATACCCCCCACATTAATAGTTCGATCCAAGAAGATGCGGTTACGCATTATCAGGTTTTCAAACTCCTTAACAACTGTTGGTAGGTGATTTATAAATGTGCGTATCTTTTCAATTATTTCGGGCGAAAAATCGCGGTCGAAACCACCAATACGTCCAAGATTTGTAGTCAATCGAGCCCCACAAATAGCTTCAAATATTTCATATATTTTTTCGCGCTCTTGAAACAGATAGACGAAGCCCGTTAACGCCCCACTATCAACCCCAATAACGCTATTACACACCAAATGGTCGGCAATGCGCGAAAGCTCCATCACGATAATACGCATATAATCAATGCGTTTATTGGTTTCAATGCCAAAAAACTTCTCAACCGTTAGTTGCCATCCAATATTATTAATGGGCGACGAACAGTAGTTTAATCTATCTGTAAGAGTGGTAATTTGGTTATACGGACGACGCTCAGCAATCTTTTCAAATGCTCGGTGAATATAGCCAATAGTCTGCTCAGCCTCCACAATGGTTTCACCATCCATGGTAAGCACGTTTTGAAAAATACCATGTGTTGCAGGGTGTGTAGGACCAAGATTTAGGGTGCTGTAATGCTTGTCTCCCTCTTCGTGTTTCTTATGTTCGGCGCCTAATTTCTCTATCATAAAACAGCTGATTTAAAGCTCATTAACTATTGGCAAACTATCTTCCAAAAAATTTATCATCCTTATCTTCACGGGTAGCATCTTCCAACGGATACTCTTTACGCATTGGGTGATAATCCATATACTCCACATTCAGAATGCGAATCAAATTAGGATGCCCAATAAACTTAACGCCGTAAAAGTCAAACGTTTCGCGCTCCATCCAGTTAGCTCCCGAAAAGAGGCGTGTAATAGAATCGACCTGCGGATATTGCTTTGTAACAAAAAGCTTTATGCGAATTCGCTTATTCTCTTGTAAATTATGCAGATGGTAAATAACCCCTAACTCCTCTTCCTGATTTGGGAAATGGATACCACAAATATCAGTTATAAAGATAAAACCCATCTCATTTTTCAGATACTCCACAAGATCGTATATCACACTCTTGTCAATTGTAACTGTAAGAACATCAGCCAATTCGTCAACTAAAAGCAGCTTATCGGTTAACTTCTCTTTTATATTTTGTATGAGGATACTATTTTCCATTATTATCTCTCTTATTTAATTCCATAACTTGCCAAAAGCTCACGATATTCAGGCGAATATCTTCTACGAAGTGGCTCATTTTGAACCAACTCCTGTATTTTCAAGAACCCATCAATAATTTGTTCGGGGCGAGGCGGACAACCTGGCACGTAAACATCCACTGGAACCACCTTATCAATACCTTGCAAAACACTATATGTATCAAAAACACCACCGCTCGAGGCACATGCCCCAACCGCTAAAACCCAGCGTGGCTCGGCCATTTGCTCATACACTTGTTGAACCACGGGCGCCATCTTTTTGGCAATAGTGCCCATTACCATCAACAAATCGGCCTGACGTGGCGAAAAGCTCAAACGCTCAGCTCCAAAACGGCCCAAATCGTAGTGCGCACCCATGGTAGCCATAAACTCAATACCGCAACACGACGTTGCAAAAGGAAGAGGCCAAAGAGAGTTTTTGCGCGCCAAACCAACGGCTGCATCTAAGGTTGTTGCAAAAAAACCAGGGGCAGATATTCCCGCAGGCGCTTCAACAATATTGTAATTCTGATTTTTTGTCTCCATAGTAAAAAAGTCTATTCCTGCTCTTTATTCCAATCAAACGCACCCTTTTTGTAGATATAGAAAAATCCAAAAAGGACAAAAAACATAAAAAGAAACATCTCGATCAAGCCCGACCAATCCATCTCTTTAAAATTAACAGCCCAAGGATAAAAAAAGATCACCTCTACATCAAAAAGAACAAATAAAATGGCAATCAAAAAATATTTAATCGAAAATGGAAAGCGCGCATTACCCTGAATTTCAATACCACACTCAAAATTTTCATCTTTTCGAAGAGTTCTGATACGTTTACGCTTACTAATAATCATGTGGGTAGCAAACATCACCACCACCACAAACGTGAGCGCAACAACAAACTGAATTAAAATTGCCGTGTAATCGGATGGCAAATAAACGTGTTCCATAATATATAAATATATCGACTAATAACTGATACTTAGTGTCTTACTTTAGCAGGGGTGATGTGAGGAATAGCAGATCCTCGTTACGGCTACAAAAGTAGAAATTAATTAACGAAAAAAAGCAGTAATTGTTCGTTTACACCCCTTTTTTTGGTTAATAATTGTTATCTATTTGTAAACAATCTGAACAAGGGGGTATTATTTCATTGTAAAACCTCTCATTTTTTGAATTTGGGCGTGACTCGCAGTCACACCCGGAATTAGCCCTTTTTGCCGTCGACCTCACGCGGTTGACAGCGTATATCCCTTCATTATTTCGCCATACAATAACATTGTAGAGACTGGGCATGCCCAGTCTCTACAATATAAATCGCCCCACAGCTATTGATATTTTTCATTTTAAAACCATAATATATGAATTACAAAAATTATATACTATGGGCAATAAATACAGCAATAAATACCGTATCCCATCGGCACGTTGGCAACAGTGGGATTATCGTTGGTCGGGGGCGTATTTCATCACCATCTGCTCCCAAAACAGGGAACATTATTTTGGAAATATTACCAATGGGAAAATGCAATTATCAGATATAGGTATAATAGCAGATGTGTTGTGGTACGAAATAAAAAATCACGCCAAAAACATGGAATTAGGTGAATTTGTGGTCATGCCAAACCATGTGCATTTGATATTGATATTGAATGGTGGGGACGACAACGTAGAGACAGGGCATGCCCTGTCTCTACAACAACAACAACAACAACAACAAACCACACAACCCCAATCAATTGGGCAACAACGATTTCAAAACATTGGTAAAAATTCGGTTTCGTCAATTATTGGTTCCTATAAATCGGCTGTCTCTAAACATGCCCATCGTTTGGGGTTTACATTTGAATGGCAAACCCGATTCCACGATCACATAATTCGCGACAATGCCGAATATCAACGCATTGTGGAATATATTCAAACCAACCCCCAAAAATGGAACTATGATAGTTTATTTAACCAGAGCACGCCGTGAGAAGTTAGTATCCTAAAATATCATTTTTATGAATTAGGGCTCGACCTAAATTCTCGCAACGAATCACTTCACCGTATCCTTCAAAATAGTTAATTCCACTCTTCGGTTAGTTCGTCGGCTGGTCTCATCAAGATTTTCTACTTTAGGACTACCCTCACCCACCCCTTTGGCTACTACCACTCGTGGATCAACATCTAACGATAAAAAATATCGTTTTACGGCATCCGCTCGCTGTTGAGAAAGAGTTAAATTGTAAGCATCTGTACCAAGATCATCTGTAAATCCACAGATTTCAATTGTCTGATATTTTACCCTATCCAATAATAGTCGCTTAACTTCGGAAAGTGCCTGCTTTGCGGGAATGCTTAGCTTAAAACTGTTAAAATCGAAGAGAATCTCATCACTAATGCTCACCTCTATCGTATTTCCAGTTTCAATAATGGATATGGGATAGAATTGAGTCAAGTCAAAAACTACAAAATCGGTTGCCTGTCGCTTCTTAAAAGTCAATTGAAGAGCCACCTCAAAACGAGGCCCTTGAAAATATTGAACTTCAATTTTGTGCATCCCTTTTTTCAGATTCACGCAAGCCAAAAGATAGGTTAGAGCATGTTGCCAATCGTTATCAATAACCAGACTGTCGTCTATAAGCAGTTTTGAGCCATCATCAGACCCTAGTTTAAAACAATACTCACCACCCTCTTTTATATAAAAGCGACCATTGTAATCAATAGCAAAATATTCAAACCTATCGGTAACACCTGGAAATCCTTTCTGAAACGACTGATTTTCAATATTTAAATAATTTGTATATATCTTCCCTACTGGTGTAAGCTTAGTGAAATCAGGCAATTTATAGCTACCTTCGGGCAAATAATAGATCTTTCCCTCGAAATTAAACAGCTGCTCATCACTCTGCCCAAATACACTCTTAGGCAATGTTGTTTGTGCCATTCCCACCCAACACAGCAGTAGAAAAAGAGAGATTGCGCTAAAAATGCGTTTGTTCATAAAGAGTGTGTTTTGCTGTCAAAATATTTAGGTCACGGTGTCGAGGATAAAATTAACGCACTGCGACACAAATAATTGTACATCAACTAAAATTTCAGTCAGAAACTATTCAACCACAGGACGATAGATAAAAAGCTTTCCCTTTTTAACCGTTTTGAGGTTTATGGTACTCAACCCCACTTTTCGTCCCGAAAACCCGGTATTTTGATGCGCTAATTCATACACATCGGCTGATATAACGCGATATACAATAGCAGTATGCTGCTTCATCGTTTCAGTAGCCTTCCCTTTACCCGAAGGCAAGGTATATTCTAAAACCACATTTTTAAACTGAATAATATCTCCCGGAAAAACAACATCTCGCTTTGGATCAAGCAGTTTGCCATAGACAAATTTATGATCCCACTTACCATTAATGCGCGTTAACGCCTGATTAGCAATATCCCAACACTCGCCCCTATCCACTTTTTTGCCAATCACCGAGGTTACATATTTTACAATCTCCTCATTGGCTTGTGGCATTTTATCTTGCGCCAATATATTCAGACTAAACCCAAAAACAACTAATAAAAGAGATACTATTTTCATATTTAAAGAATTAAAATAAAGCAGGATAAATATAATAAACGGTTTTAAAAGGCAGATATTATGGAAAAATCATAGATAAATACCTTTAAAGCTCCCCAAAAATTCGTCTTCCTACTGAATATCTGCAACAATAAAGGTAACAAAAAGACCATTTTTGTCGTAAAGATGTTCGATTCTATAATTTTTTGAGTTATTTTCACCCCCTGAATTAAGATTTGAAATTTATATTAAATGGCCCAACGTAAAGATCCTTTCGGAGAAGCATTAATAGCATACTTAAATGGAGATAAAAAAGGACAGATAACAGTTGTCTCAGATGTGGTTGAGGATGACTATATTCCAGTGGCTTATCTCTTTCGAAATTACTATCAAATGCCTCCACTCGAAAAAAGGGCTTTATCGCTTTGTAGAGGCAAGATATTAGATGTTGGCGCTGGTAGCGGATGTCACTCACTCTACTTATATTCAGAAGGTTACAACATTACCGCTTTAGAAAAATCTTCGCTTGCTTGCGAAGTAATCAAACAACAGGGTGTTAGAAAAGTTGAAAATATTGACTTCTACTCGTTTATTGCACCTAATGCATTCGACACGATTTTACTATTAATGAATGGTTTAGGCATTGCCGGCACATTAGAAAACTTACCAAGATTTTTGCAACATTGTAAATCTATTTTAGCTCCTGGTGGCCAAATAATCTTGGATAGTAGCGACTTAAAATATCTCTTTCAGGAAGAGGATGGAAGTTACCTCATTAACATCAACGACTCCTACTACGGAGAGGTTGAATATCAAATGGTTTATAACAACAAAAAGGGCGAAAAATTCAACTGGCTCTTTCTCGATTTCGATCTTCTCTCGCACTTTGCTGAGGAAAACGGACTTAAAGCAACCAAAATTGCCGATGGTAGCCACTACGACTATCTGGCCATGCTCACAGTGGTATAATCTCCCCTAATATAGAGGTTCCAATATCTTGATTGATCAACGCCATCCTCCAAATAGGAGTTGTAGGCTATCAGTTGACACGCATGTTGCTCCATTTTTGCAATTAACTCATTTGAAAGTTTACATCTGCCAAAAACCACAATCCATCTAGGACTATATCTAAACCAAGACTCATCCTGAAGTAATTTTCCACTTTTAATAATTAGTCCAACTTCATTATTTAAGAAGAAAGGTGTTATTTCGCTATTAATAGTGAATGTATCTATCTCCGCTTGACCACTAAACTGATTGGCAAACGTTTGTATTTGAGCCATTTGAAATTCATTTATGTTCGATGAAAACAATATGCATTTGTCCCCATTTCTTAGAAATAACGATGGTTTTGATTGAGAGATGACGGTTAGATTACTTTGCATTTTGTTCTCACATTCACCTAAAATAGAGGCAGATATGGCAAATATCAAAAACAATTGAGCCATGAGCAGTAGCCAAAAACGATGAGATTTTTTGTATGCAACGATAAATATCATTACCAAATAAATGGCCAAAAGAGAGATAAACGTGATTCGCAAATCAACAATTTGACTTAAAGGCAACAACTGAATCTGGCGAACCACGCCATTCATATAAGAAATAACACCAATAATCAACTGATTGAGCCACACCAAATTATCTGTTACTACTGATAAACTCGCAACAGCAACACCGCCAATCATGGCAACTGGAACTGCCGGAATAATAAGCATATTTGAGAACAAAAAATAGGTTGGGAAGGTGCCAAAAAGATAAAAAATATAGGGCGCCGTAGCAATTTGTGCCGATAATGTAATTGCAACAAGTTCCCATATCTTTATAAATAGATACTGTTTTGGCGACCACAACCCCTCTATTTTAGGATAAAAAAGAATAATGGAACCAACTGCCAGATAGCTAAGCCAAAAGCCCGCATCAAAAATTGAATTTGGCATGAGAAGTAAAATGATAAACGCCGATAAAAAAAGGGCATTTATCAAACTCGCTTCTCGCTGCAACTGTCGTGTAATAATAAGTATGGAGAACATTATAGTGGCTCGAATAATGGAGGGTTCTAAGCCTGCAATAATGGTGTATAACCAAAGCAGCAAAACAACAATTGCAACCTTGGTTCGCCTCATCTTAAAACCATCGAGCCACGCAAACAATCCCAAAAGCAGCTCTGCAATTATCCCCACATGCATTCCACTAACTGCCAAAATATGAGTAGTTCCCGACTTTTGATAATCCTCTTTTACACTCTTTGATATTTCCGATTTATCACCATCCAACAATGCCAACATCACCCCAAGCTCATCCTCTTTAAACCCAATATTTTGATAGCTGCGTTTTAAATGGCTATTTGCAAAATTTGCCATTAGGGGTATTAGCTGCGTTATGTTGAATTTTAAGGGAAGAGTTAATAATGTATCGGCAAAAGCTGTTGCAACCACTCCTCTATTCAACAAATAGCGATTGTAATCAAAACGAAACTGCGAATTTGTTGGATAAATCGGAATAAGCTTAGTTTTAAATGCTATTCGAGAGTTCACATACATTGAATCAACCACAGAAATCAATAGATGTAACTTCCTATCTATCAAGAACATTTGAAAAAGATTCGATTTCTCTACTAAAACCGTTAACTCAACATACCCCTTTCCTTTGGATTGCTGCTTGGTGACAAAACCAGTTATCTCAACAGTTTTCCCCACCACTTCAGGTGGCAAAGTTTTTATTGGCGGCATCAACCAGACGCCTATAACGCCAACCAAAAGCAACCAACTGCCACCATTGATCCACTGCAACGAACTTCCTAAATTCCAAATCGTTGTGAGAGTAAATACCAACAAAAACAGTAACCCTAGCGCAACAATAATTGACAGATTGGGGGCAAATTCCCATCCAATCCATAAGCCAATCACGAGCGCCAGAGTTAATCGCACAAATGGGAAACGCTGAAAAAGAGTTAGAAAGACCATGCTTTATAGAGATCAAAACTAAATCTAGTATGATCTATAATAAACGATTGTCAACCTCCCAACTCAAATTTTATCGATTTTAATTATTCACCAAATACTTTACTACTTTTGCATCATAATAAAACAGCAATATTCTATTCCACACATTAGCAATGAGTTTAATCACATCTTCATACACCAACTGTTTTATTTCATTCAAA
>JAGPHP010000119.1 GCA_018055415.1 Breznakibacter sp.
TTACACTATACCGTCAGCCACGTCTGCGCGCTACGCGCGCGACCACCTCCTTTCTGACAAGTGATAAGCTTCTGTTCTACGCCCAGAACTTACCGACTTGCTTAACCGAAAGAAGGTGGTCGCGCGTTCGTTCCTCTCGCTTGACGTGGTGGGCTAGCCCCCCACTGCGTGTCGTTCGTTTGGACTCACTCAAAACTTCGTCAAGCTCAGTTTTGCCACTTGTGGCTCCCCCCGTGTCTTCTCCGTTGGGACTCCGAAGATTCTTCGCTTTCGCTCGAACTGCTTCGCAGCACTGTCACCGCATCCAATGATTGCATCTAAATAGATTTCAGTTACTTCCGCGCTGATTCAGCACCTCATTTTTACTTGATTGATGAAATAAAAAACACTATATTTGCATCATATATAGATAACATAATTAGTTAACATGATCAGTTTTAATAATATTTTAATTAGCGTATTAATTCCTGCTGTTGAATATTCACTTGTATATGGCACTATATCTGGATTCTCAGCATTTTTCTGGTTAGCTTTTTCTAGAAAAGAAAAAGAGTTTTTATCTTCAATATTTGCTTGTTTTAGTGCGCTAGGAGTCTTTAGCGTAGTAGCGTGGATAGTTTTAATATTTTTGACCCCTCTAAATTCAAAAATGCCTTTGATTTTGTGGTTTGGTGGCGCATTTTTAGGTGTTGTTATCGCTTTTTATTCTGAAAGAAAGTATTTACACATTATTGAGAAAGTATTGACAGCTAGTACTAAAAAATCTGACCTAGAAAGAGATAAAAAAACTGATGTACGAGAAATAGAAAAGTTTTTACCTGTTCAAAAAGAAAAATTCGATCCTAAAAAGTATTTTAAAGATGATGCTTTCTTTATTGGATTAGATAGAGAGAACTCCCCAATTTATTGGAACGAACCAACAATTCCACATATTCAAGTTTGCGGAATGACTGGATCAGGTAAAGGCGTCTTTTTAGGCTCAATAGCTGCTCAATGCATTTATCGAAAAGAAGCTGTAACGATTATTGATCCGAAAAATGATGAGTGGCTTCCTCATGTAATCAAATCCGCTGCTGATGAAGTCGATGTACCTTACTTCTATACCGATCTGAACAAGCCAGAGTATCAATTCAATATTTTTGAAGATGCGACCAGAGATGAAGTCGAAGAACTTTTACTTGCAGGATTTGAGCTTTCAGAACGTGGAGAAGCATCAGACTTTTACAAAATTGCAGATCGTAAAGCAGCTTCATTCATCGCAGACAATATAGAGCAAGGTAGTACAGCCGAATCTTTATGGTTTAAGCATCATAAATATTTAGAAAAAACTGCTGAGAACTTTGCAGGAAAATTCAGAGAACTTGCAGACGTTAAAGCCGTGAATGCTGAGAAAGGCTTATCTCTAAAAAATATCATTGAAAAAGGTGGTGTTGTTTATATCGTTGGATCAATGCGAAATGCAAAAGTCACTCGAATCCAAAAAATGCTTTTAGTTCGATTGATTCAGCTTGCAGAAGCACGTGATCGTATGTCTGGAAATTTACGCCAAGTTTGTATTGTTTTAGATGAATTGAAGTACCACCTGTCACGCATTGCTTTAGAAGCTCTAGGAGCCGCTAGAGATAAAGGCGTTCATGTTGTGATGGCACATCAGTCGATTGCTGATCTTATGGATTGTCCAAAAGATTTAGAGCCGCAAGCAGTAGTTGGAGCCGTATTTGAAAACAGCAAAATCAAGGTCGTTTATAAAGTTGAAATGCCTGAAACTGCTGAAATATTTGCAAGAAAAAGCGGAAAAATTTTAGTTGATGATGAGTCGAAAGGAATCGAACGTTCTTTAAGCCTTACAGAGCATTTTAATGGTGAGAGAGTTGTAAGACAAAGTGAGCGTTATTTAATTGACGAAAACATGATCCTGAACTTGCCGAAAGGATGTGGTGTGGTTTTTGGTATTGATAAAGCTCAGTTCTCATATATCAGTCCATTGATTACTACTAAATCGCCTGATGCCGTAAAGCTTCCAGTTATAGACCATCTACCAGAAATTAAAAAAGAAAAAGATGAAGAACAAAAGCAAAGCGTCAATAATGCAGCGATCAACTTTGAAGAACTCGGATAGTACCCATGCCAGACGTATCGAAATTTATTCACGATAAAGCAGAACAGAAAAAACGTATCGCTGAAAAGCGAAAATTGATTTTAGAGTTTGTTGCTGCTGAAACATTTAGTACGTCCGAGATTATTAGCAATTTATTAAATGTGAGCAGAATTGCAGCATATAAAACGCTGAAATCCATGGAAAAAGCAGAATTAGTAAAACTGCATGAAATTGAATATGAGCTTGCTCAAAAAGGTAAGCAAACAATTTGGGGATTAACGCCTACTGGAGCTTTGTTAGCTGCTGATCTTGATGATTTTCATGTTGATTATTACGAAGTAGGGCGAATTTCCACTTCAACTATTGCTCATTCTATTGCTGGCCAACGTGTCAAAGTTATTGGACTTCAAAAAGGATGGACCGAATGGCAGAGCGGTAGAAAGATGCGCCAATTAGCAGCTAAAAATAAAAAAACTTGGTTGCAAGTTCCTGATGCTCTAGCCCTTTCACCAGACCAAAAAAGAACAGCTTTTGAAATTGAAAGGACTGTTAAAACACCGAAACGCTATGAAGCAATTTTGAGTAATTACGCTTCAATGTTTTTAGATAAAACTATTGATGAAGTCTTATATATCTGTCCATCTAACATCTCGAAAAGATTAGAAATTCTATTCTCTAAGATCAACAAGATTGTGATTGATGGCAAAGACTATGCTGTACATGAAAACGTCCGTAAAAGGATCAAATTTTTATCTTATGAAGAATGGAGTAATTCGTGAATCCTTTAGCACTCGTAGGCATGGCAGCTCTAGGGCTGCTAGCTGTTTTTATCTTCTTAGGAGCGAATGAACGAAGTACAAGAAATCTTGAAATCAATCAGCAAAAACATGAGCTTGAGAGTGCCCAATTTGATAGAGATTTTTCAAAATTTCTTAACGATGAAAAACTTGAAAGTCCTAGTGAAGCTGATATTTCAGCTAAAAAGCAAGAAATCAAAGAGCTAGAAGCAAAAAAGAAACTTGCTGATGCTGAAAATGAAAAACGTATGGCAGAAATGCAGAAATCATTAGATCAAATGTCTGGTTATGAAAAAGAGGAAAAGTAAATGAAAAAGTTAGTAAGTGTTTTATCTATAGCCTTATTGTCAGTTAGCTATGCCTATGCAGACTGCAAAACTGTGCCTGTTATCACTGGTGAATTTGCTACTGAAACGCTATTTGATCCAACTAAAACACAAGTTAAGTATGAGAAAGTTTGCAGTAAGCCGGCTGCTACTACTGGCGAGTTTGTTGTTGATCCAACGACTTTAGAAGTGAAAAAGGACAAGTAAATGAAATTATATCTTGTACCTGTGCTTTTAGTTTTAAGCGGTTGTTCTGGTAGTAATGTTTCTTCATCAACTGGAAACTCTGAAAATTCTTCTATCAGTGCAGACAGTATTATCAGTAAAACTAAAGAGTTTTTTAAAGCTAACCATAAGTCGATGAATATAGAGATGCCTGTTAGTGTGCTGATAAACGAAGCAGCTAAAGACTGGGTACAAGATCAAAATATCAATTTTAGTATGCCACTTACTTTTAACAATAATACTTGTAACTATAGCGAAGAAATTAGAAAAGAATTCAACCTTATAAGAGGTTCAAATAATGATTCTTTGACTGAGTTAATGTTAAAGAATAAACAAGAGATTGTTGAATATTCAAAGAATAATGAATTATCAACTGATCTTAAAAGTAGACTTCAAACGATCAATAATATTCTTGCACTGAAAGATATTAATTATCTTTGTGCCCGTTCTTTTTTGATCAATGCATCTGCTCCTATTGGTGGTTGGAATGGAACGCCAGACGATGACCAAATTAATAGTGAATTAGCTAGATCGATTTACCAAACAGGCTTAATAGCGAACGCCCTGCAAACGCAGATAATTAGCAGACTTGATGATGTTTCGAGTTGGAAAAGTGACCGAGTCGTAAAGAATAAAATTAACCAAATAATCAATGAAATTGTTGATAGCAAAGATTTTGAAAAGATTTTGATCAACTCTATTCGTTCTGCATCTAATGGTAAATACTTTTTTAATTTTGCTGGTAGTGCTGAACCTGTGCAGTTCTCTGTCGATAACGAGTATTCGATTTCTGGTTCTGGAAATGGAATTTCTATGCAAAAAAGTGGCGTTGCATGGTTTGGAAATAATACGATTTCTTCTAAAAAATACACTTTATATGTCGATAGTGTAGAAGTTGCTTCGATGAAAAAATCGAAAAATACCGACTCAACTGGCTCAACAGGTTCAGAGAATTCGAACTCAAACAGTGCAACTGTTTCACATTAAGAAGTCGAAAATTATGAAATACTTAATAATTATAGTTTGTCTTTGTTTTTCAAATGCAAATGCTGCTTTAGATGATGAACTTCCTCTTGCCGAACAAGGTGATCCCAATGCTCAACTGGAAGTGGGCATGATCTTTTTTAAAGAAAATGATTTTAAAAAAGCTACTCCATGGTTATTGAAATCAGCCGAACAAGGTAACAAGGTGGCTCAGAATACTGTTGCTGCTATATATGAAACTGGTGGTTGGGGGTCGTCTGAGCGAGATTTTCAAAAAGCGGTTTATTGGTATTCTAAAGCGGTAGACCAGGATTATGATACCGCACAAGTAAATTTGGGCGCGTTATATCAATTCGGATTAGGCGTTCCAAAAGATTTAAATAAAGCCTTTTCTTTGTATATGAAAGCAGCTGAAAAAGGGGATAGCACAGCTCAGTTTCGCTTAGGCGTTTTTTATGAAAAGGGCTTAAGTGTTTCTCAAGATTATCAAAAAGCAGTTTATTGGTACGCTAAAGCAGTCGAACAGGGTCTGGCGAGTGCGGAAAATAATTTAGGCGTTCTCTATTCTAAAGGTTTTGGAGTTCCGCAAAATCATACAACAGCCTTTAACTTGTATCTGAAAGCAGCTGAAAAAGGTGATGATCAGGCGCAATTGAATGTGGGGATGATGTATTTTGGAGGCAAAGGCACCAAAAAGGATTATGCCCAAGCTATGTCGTGGCTAGTAAAGTCTGCCGAACAGGGAAATATAGAAGCTCAAAATGCGATTAAAGATATAAACGAAGTATTCCAATAGAGATAATACTTTGCTTCGTTTCTGTCTTTTCTAAATTAAATGCGATTCGCGCAAAGTGGCTCGACTTTAGAAATGACTAAAGTCATTTCTAAAGCATCGAGCTAAGTTCAACCCCTTGGTTGTGTGTATCCATATTCGACCAGAATTGGATAAAAAGTTTTAAAGTGATTTTCATCTAACAGCATGTCAGCTAATGCCTTTCCAAATGCTTCATAACTATCTGAAGGTAGCTTTTGAGCGTATTCACTTTGTATACGAGGATCACGAGCTAATTTTGAACCAAACAAAGAACGCTGAGCATCTGATAGTTTTACAAATAGATCGCCTGTTTTGGTGTCACGCACTTCCATAGACTGAGGTTTAGTTTTTACTTTAAAGCGGAAAGTGAAGCCTGAAATTACACGCCCTTTTTTATGTTGTTCGTATTTCACCGAAATATCTGTATGTTCATTCAATTGAGTTAAAGCCAAATCTAAGACGTTACGCTTGAAATCGCCCATTGCTTTATATTCATTTGCAGATAAGCCTAGTTTGTTGCGTAAGTCTTGTAATTCTATCTGTAGCTTACCAACGCTTCTCCATGCGATTAGAAGCTCATATAAGCGCATAGCGTACTTACTACCTAGTTTTGCTACCTGAGATAGCTCATAGCTAGTAAAACGCTCCTCTAGGCGCGTTATAAGCGGCACAATAGCAGGAGAAAAGATTAGTTGTACACTTGCTTCATCTTCTGTGTACCCAATCTGTGACACCCATCGACTTGTGATATTCGTTACATTGCCTTTAGCCGAAAGCTCTTGATAACTAAACTGCCTAGCAAAAAGATCCTTTGATGCGTCTTTTAGTGCCTTATAAGCTGCATGTTTCTCTACATTGAAGTTCTGCATGTAGCTTGATGCGTGAATAGTCAGCGCATCATTCGCATTGATTCCTTTGCCGCTTTCTCTGGCTTCAACAATAGCGAGCAAAATCAATCGTTGTTCAACGACATCTAAATTATAGCTTGCCCCAATTAGAGCATTATCTTTCACAACTAACATATTATCATTCCTATTTCTTAGCATTTTTTTATCTCCGCAGTTGATGACGTTTAATATATATAAATGGTAATAAAAATACAATTCCATTTAAGGAATTTTTTAAATAATTCCCTTTAAGGTGACCAAACCTCCATTTATAGGTGACCAAACCTCCATTTATAGGTGACCAAACCTCCATTTATAGGTGACCAAACCTCCATTTATAAACGCTGAAAGCTTTGCTATACCTGCATTTCACGGGAGCTAAAAGCATTTAAAAGCCTTAAAAGTAATTAAAAGCCCAAAACAACTAAAAGAAAACTGCCCTATGTGGTCGCTTCGCTCCCACTCTATTGCTGTTCGCTACGCTCACAGCGTGGGGCAGTTTTTGGCATAAGTAGATTGAAAGACATAAACTGTAAAAAGCAAAAGCAACTATGGCTTCGCTTCGCTCAGTAGTTTTTTATACTCGCTTCGCTCGGTCTAGAAGCAAATATCTCAGATCGCTATGCTCTGTTAAACCATGTCTAACCCGACTGATAAAAACTGTAATCGGAGGGGGGAAGGAGCAAAAGTTTTTTGTGACGCTCGTAGACACTCGCTAATGATTTTTTAGCTTAATTTTATTAAAAATAGTTATCTTAAATAGATAACATATATAGAAAAACATTGTTATCTGATCATGTTAACTATTAAGGTGAACTATTAACCGTGTAACGCCACCGCTACGCTACACTTTTGAATCAATAGTAAACTATTGATTTCAAACCGCTTTCGCGGACGTGTTGGCTAAAATCGCTGGACGCGATTTTTACACTATACCGTCAGCCACGTCTGCGCGCTACGCGCGCGACCACCTCCTTTCTGACAAGTGATAAGCTTCTGTTCTACGCCCAGAACTTACCGACTTGCTTAACCGAAAGAAGGTGGTCGCGCGATCGTTCCTCTCGCTTGACGTGGTGGACTAGTCCCCCACTAAGTGTCGTTCGTTTGGACTCACTCAAAAACTCAGCAAGTTCGTTTTTGCCACTTAGCGGCTCCCCCTGTGTCTTCTCCGTTGGGACTCCGAAGATTCTTCGCTTTCGCTCGAACTGCTTCGCAGCACTGTCACCGCATCCAATGATTGCATCTAAATGAATTTCAGTTACTTCCGCGCTGATTCAGCACCTCATTTTTACTTGATTGATGAAATAAAAAACACTATATTTGACCCCTATATAGATAACTTTATTAGTTAACATGATCAGTTTTAATAATATTTTAATTAGCGTATTAATTCCTGCTGTTGAATATTCACTTG
>JAGPHP010000120.1 GCA_018055415.1 Breznakibacter sp.
GCCCAATCAGTATCCATTGATAAAGTATCAAAAGTCTATTCTAACGTTCAAGAGATCGAAGTAGAGTCTCTTTTTGCCTCGGTCGAAATTATTGGGTCAGATAGAACAGACGTTGAATTCACAGGCGAAATCTTTGGAACTTCTGCGTCAAAAGATGTTAAGATCAAACATTCTCAAAGTGGAACGAAATTAACGATTGAAGTTGATGACGAAACATTTTTGAAATGGGGCGACTATAAGGGAGCTCTTAAACTGTTAGTTCCAAAGAATATCAATTTAGATATTGAGTCGGGTAGTGGACAGATTAATGTTACAAATGTCAACGATAAAGATGGTGATTTCTCTAGTGGCTCGGGCTCTATTAAGGCAACCGATTATAGTGGAAATGGCGACTTTGAAACGGGTTCGGGAAGCATTTCTTTGCTAAATATATCGGCAAATGCAGAGTGTAATTCAGGCAGTGGTTCAATTTATGTCGAAAACAGCAACGGAGAACTTGATTTAGAGACTGCTAGCGGATCAATCGATGCCATAAAGATCATAGGCAAAATATCTGCCTCAACAGCTTCGGGTAGTGTAGCAGTAAGTGATGTAAGTAGTTTAACAGCTACAGCAAAAATTGGGGTAGTTTCGGGCAACATTAAACTGAAAAATTTTAGAGGTGACGTGGATGCCTCTTCGGTTTCAGGCTCCATTAATGTGGATGCTTTAACGGGACGTCTCCGTCTATCATCTGTTTCCGGATCCATTGATGGCCGAGGAGTTAACTTAACATCAAGTAGTAACTTTACAACTGTTTCGGGCTCCATTGATATCGATCTTGAAAACCCTTCCGATGCACTTACTTTTGAACTTTCATCTGTTTCGGGCTCTTTAAGGGCAAACGATTCTAAAGCTAGCGGAGAGTTAATTATTCGTAAGGGCGCTATTGTGGTAAAAGGAGAGACCGTTTCAGGTAGTCAGGAGTATAAATAGATTTGTCCTTTGCTAATTTTGACCTACTTTTGGTGCAAAAATTGCAAGCAGAAATTTAAAATATCAGCATCATGAAATTTACTCAGAACCTTCTACTTTTTCTATTCTTGTCGCTACCATTGATGGCGCAAACCAACAGTGTTAATCAAATGTACGACGAGTTGAATAGCGATCCATCCGTAATGGCAATGTCGCTTGGGAAAGAGATGATAACCATGCTTAATCTTGATTTACCAAAAGATGACAAAACGGTTGATAAGGTGGTTAAGGGAATTGATGAGATACGTGTTGCAGTACGAAAATCGTCGGGCGGTGTTCGCGATGAATCAAAAACAGCTATTAAGGAGATTGCATTATCGCATCTATCAAAGCTCCGATATACCACATTACCAAAGCCTGAGGAGCTCAAGTATCAGGATGTGCAAATTATGGTAAATGGTTTTGGTGTCACATTCTCTGAGTGCCACATCATCTACCAAGACAGAGCTAACGAGGTGTTACTCTCTTTCTTTGGTAAGTTCGAAACAGCCGATGTAAAACTCCTTGCCGACAAATTAAAAGCTTATAGGTAGTAATAATTGCAATAAATGTTTGAAACGGAAAAGGGCACTGTAAGGTGTCCTTTTTTATTTACTAATTAGTCATTCGTTATTATCTGTTCGTCCTAGATCTTGTGACGTTCGTCAAATTTATCAATTATTTTATTGTACCAAATAATATTAAACAAATAATATTCTAGTTTTGTGCTGTGTTTATGTTCTGGATATTTGTATACTTAAAAGGCCTGTATATTCAACGAACTAGAACTAGAATACTATTTAAATTATTATTAATTTAACCTTAAAATAATGTTTTACAAAGAAATTTTACAAAGAAATTTTACAAATCTACTAATAGTAATAGTTTTACTGTTTTTTAGTTCTTGTGAGAAAGAAATTGAAGTACCAACTGATGTTTTGCCTTGTCAAACAACCGTAGAGAATGGATATCTTTCATTCTCGGACAAAGAGAGTTTTAACGCGTATATTTCTCAAATAGATAGTTCGTTAAAAACAAATCCTCAATCTCTTAAGTCATTAAATTTAAGTCAGCAGTTTAATGGGTTTATTTCCCTAGCAAGTAAGCTTGAGCGAAATCAATTAAAAAGTGAAACTATAGACGGTCAATTAATAGATGATTTTGATGTTGCTTTGATAAAGAAGTATATTCCTGATGAAACATTGTATTATGTTTTAGATACAGCAAACCGTGTAATGGTTGGAAGTGAGATCTATCAAATTAATGAGGCGGGTACATTTGTATATAAACCTAATGCTGTTGAAGAGTTTAATAGATTATCTGAAACTTTCTCTGATGAATATTTGAATTATACAAGTCAAGTTGATAGCGTAACATATTTATTTGGTAACGTAAAGTTTATCGATAGCTATGGCTTTATAAAAAACCGTAATTTTATTCCAGAGGTAATCTTAAAAGACGTCTCTGGAGATATCGATCCTACTTCTAGTTCAACTTTGCTAAAGTCTGGCTCTGATGACAGTAAATCTATAAACGAATATACAACACAGTTTAATTTACAAACATATAATGTTGGACCAAAGACAGTCGCGGGAGAAGTCTTGTCATGGTTTATAGGAGATGCTTCTTGGCGCGAAACTTATTTTGATGATGATACTAGAGTTTCAGCGAAACTTTATGACATAAGTGTTATACTTAATATTTATAAAAAGACTGGTTTTAGGGTAAAATATGAAACGCGTACAAGAGTAACAAAGGTTATTAAGGTTTTTGGTTGGCGTGTCGGCAAGGTTAAATTATGGTATTATTGGTCTGACACAAATGCTGAGCAGATGTTAGTAGGTATGGATTATGTTAAAGGTCGTATGGATTTAACATACGTGCCAAGTCCTAGTGGTTATAACCCTAGTGCCAAAGCTGTTGCTGTCGCAAATACAACCGCTAATATTATTATGAAAAATATAGTTAGTATTCCAGGTGAGTATATATCTGGATGGGCTAGCAGTGCACAGTGGTATGATTCGGGCATTTCAGCGTATGGATATGACGTAACATTTGGTCAAGGTTATGATGCTGCATATAGTGCTGGATATGATTATTGCAGAAAGCAATTACAGCGAATAATTGCATCTAAAACAACAAAACTAGTATCTAAGAGCGCTGCTGTAATGGAGTCGGTGTATGCAAATGGAGTTCGTAATAATAGAATTGACTATTTAGCAGTAGGTTTAAGTGACATACAAATTAATTGTAAAGATATGCATGTTGCCTTAGGTGAATCTTCTGGCGGTCTATCCGCAACTTGGACTACAGCTTCCTACTGGCCAAGTAAGTTTCCTACTGGTTTTACCCCAAACGCTTTTGTCCTTGATGAAGCGTATATGTTTGGTGCAGTAAAACACAATGGAGTGTGGAAGGGGATTCGAATTGTTAAGTAATGCATTTTATGCTCTCAGATAGTGTCGATTCTATCTGAGAGTATATATAGAAATATTTTTATGAAGATTGTTCTCCTATTTCTACTTACATTGTTCCCCCAGTTTTGTTGTAGTCAACTTGCTTTTCATGCTGATCTCGGTATTGGAGGCATTGGGGGTGTAGTAATGACGGGAGGAGGTATTGGTGTGGGTACACTAGTGAAAAAGAATTTTCTATTCTCTGGCGGAATAAAATTTTCGAAATTTATCCTCGATTCTTACGACAAAAAGGAAAAAACCAATAGCATTTATGAAACAGATTTGTTGCTAGGGGCAAGATACTCTTTTGCGGTTTTAGATTTTGGAGAACAGGCACAGATTGAGCAATTGGGATTATTTGTTGAAGGAAGAGGATATTTTTGCCCTTACATTCAAGACGATTTAATGTACACAAATGATCAGGATGAAAAGGTTTATGTCCATGGTAAGTATACCACTCAATTTGGGTATGGTCTTGGAGGTGGTTTATTTTTAGGTTCTGTTGGTAAAGGATATTTTGCAATTAGATATGATATGTGTACTATAGATCCCTTTGCCAAAGTGCGCACATTTGAGGAGACCAAAGATGAATTTACGTTTCCAACAGGTGTTCAACACATCGTTAGTTTATCAGTGTATTTTAACTAATATTATATCATTCAATTATGGTTTTTAAGAAGTTAAGTTTTTCGGCAGTTATTATTTTATTTATTGCACAACTATTTGTAACACCTGTTTTAGGTCAAACGGCCGACAAGGTAACCCAAAATGTTCTCCGGATTAATGCGATCAATCCCGGCGTTGAGATTGAAATGGCAGTTTTTAGCAAATCAACTATTTCAGCAAATCTTGGTGTTGGGTTAGGAAATATGTACGAAAACACAGCTAGTAGCTGGGCAACTGGTGAAATAATCTATATGACATCCCCTTTTGCTGATGTGGAGTACAAATATTTTTACAATTTAAAAAAGCGTGAATCAAAGGGTAAAAATTTGAATTTTAACTCGGGCAATTTCTTTAGTTTTCGTTGTTTAGGAAGAGGTAAGGCCATTGAATCTAACTTTACTCGCTATGAAGATTATGATTTAGCTTTTGGAGCAAATTGGGGTATTCAACGCTCGTTTAAGCGTGTACATCTCCTTTTCGAACTCGGAGCAATTTACTATACCGATGGAACTCGTAATGGTTTTGCACCCTCTTTGCAGTTTAATTTGGGGTATGATATTTTCAAATTTTAAATGATGATTTAATATCGAAAAAGGACACTGCGAGGTGTCCTTTTTTTGTGTTGAATGACTTTGTCCTTTTTACGCAAATCATTAATTACGAACATTATAGAGAAACGCGATTTTATTCATAATCATTTTTGGGAACTCGAAGAATCGGTTGTTAACGATTTGTATCGTAAAATTGATAACGCAATTAGTTCAAAAAGCATGGTTAAAGAGAAGATGCTAGCTAGAGCCATTAAAGCGGAAGATGATATTCGGACTGGTCGTCTATTTTCTCATGGAGAGGCCAGAATGCGAATAAGATTTATTAACTAAACAATCGTGGAAAAGATTGATTAATGGTCTTAAATCATTCATTCTTTGCGAAACTTTGCGATTTTTCTTTGCGGAACTTTGCGAAATAACTCAAACGTTCGCCGAAGGCGGACCATATTACAGTTAAAGCACTAAAAATATTTACCTCACCAACTCCCCCTCCATCGAAAATGGCGTCACGCTTGTAATCTTCAACGTCACAAACTGACCCACCAATTTCTGATTTTTCGAGGCAAAACGCACCACAATCTTCCCTTCGGTATGACCGCTTAAAAACCCCGATGCCTTATCCGTTCCACGCACCAAAACCTTTACCTCTTTGCCCATCAGTTGCTCATTATAAACAATCGATACCTCGCTCAAATCGCCCGACAAAACCGCCAATCTTCGCTTCTTCTCATCCTGTGTTTCCGTATCGTCCCAACGGTGCGATGCAGCACCAGGACGTGGCGAGTACATAGCAATATAGGCCATATTAAAGGCATGCTTTTTAACTGCCAAGCGCGTATTCTCAAAATGCTCCTCCTCTTCGCCCGTAAAGCCCACAATAATATCGGTAAAGAGAGTTGCCGTTGGCAAAATGCGTCTAAAATCTGCCACAATCGCATCGTAATGACTCATCGAATGTTTCCGATTCATCTTAATCAAAATCTTGTCATCGCCCGCCTGCATTGGTAAGTGAATCTGTTTGGCCAGACATTTATATTTAGCCATCGTCTCAAAAATGTCACTCGTCATATCGCGCGGATGAGGCGATGTAAAATAGAGCCAAAAATCGCCATTCATCTCATCGCCCATCTCCCCAATGCGCTCCAAAAGCGATCTAAAATCCAGCTCTTCGCCATTCTTATCCTTGCCGTACGAATTCACATTCTGCCCCAGCAGCGTAATCGATTTGTACCCCTTCTCAATCAAACTCTTCACCTCTTCCAAAATCTCGCCCGATGGCCTACTCACCTCACGTCCACGCGTGTAGGGCACGGCGCAAAACGAGCAAAACTTATCGCACCCATTCTGTATCGGTACAAACGCTTCAAACGGCGATTGGTACTCGTGCGGAAGCCTCCAAAAACTGTTAAGTTGCTGTTTCTGAAGGTTAAACGCCATGTGGTTTGCCGCCTGGCTCGATACGCCGTACTGCGCCATCATATCGGGCAGCTGCTCCAACTCGGCAATATCAAAAACCAAGTCAAAAAGCTTCAAAAACTTCTGCTTATCGTCGGGCAAAATACACCCCGATGCAAAGGTAATCAGCTCTCTATTATTCTTCCATTTGTTCCATTTGGTAATCCGTCCATACACCTTATCAATCGCCTTTTGACGCACCGAGCAAGCCAAAATTCCAATCACATCGGCCTCCTCCTCCTTTTCGGTGTGCGTGTAGCCCATCTTATTCAGCATTGCCACAACCTTCTCACTATCAGCCATATTCATTTGGCAACCCAACGTAACTAAATGGTATCTCATTCTCTTAAATTAAATTCTTTTTAAAAATTGGTGGGCGTGCCACCAAGCGCCCAATCTTTCTACTAGCAAATCCCTTAACCTTGGGGCGCTTGCTGTCGGTCTACGGCTGCAAGTCCTCGCTCGGTTCCGCAAGCTACACCTCGCTGTGGGCTTTCCGCCTCGGCCCTCACGCAACCCTCGCAGTTTCGGGCAGAAATTAGAAATTCTCTATATTGTAGAGTAAAGTCCGCAAAGCTTTGCCTCTCTATACCTTCTTCTGCCTTCTGCCTTGCCCCTTCTGCCTTTTAAAAATACACCTCCGCATGAATATTCTCTTGCGAAATTCCCTTCTCCAGCAAAATATCGTACGCCTCATGAATCATATTGCAGTTGCCGCACAAATAACAAACGCTCTCTTTATCTAAATCCTTTAACTCTTTTAAATAGTGCGTCACACGTCCGTGGTAGTCGCCCTTTTTATCTTGCGAAGTGCAAACCACCAATCTCTCTGCATCGTAACACTCACGCTCATAAGCCTCCTCGGCATATTTTACGCCATGCAAAAGTTTGTAGTTCAAATTAGCATGACTCTTTACAAACGAATGAAACGGCGAAATCCCCGTTCCACTTGCAATAAACAAGAACTTATTCTTCTTCAAGTCGGCTTCCGAGAGGTTAAAATATCCCACCGCATCGCCTACCGAAAGCATATCTCCCGCTTTCACCTTCTTGAGGGCTGGTGATACCAATCCGCCAATAACCTCTTTTACTAGTATCTCCAAATAATCATCGTGAACTCCGCTATATACCGAATATTCGCGTGTGTGAATCGATTGTGCTAATCCCAACGAGATGTGTTGTCCTGCTGTGAACTCCATCCCTTTACGCTCTACTCTAATAACAAAGGTTGAGTCTGTTAATTCTCTTACTTCTAATGTTTTATGGACCGATGAACTTGTTTTAGCCATTTTTTTATTACTCTCTTATTGTTAACTAAATATTAAATGTCTCATATAAAGGCAAAAATCAAAATATTGTTCGTATCACTCTCATTTTTCTTTCTTACTTTCGCTT